>NZ_JBSGZO010000110.1:0-21071 GCF_053611045.1 Streptomyces sp. NPDC054841
CTTTCGCACAGCCCGCACGTCGTACGACGGCGGTGTCAGACGTTGAAGCCGAGCGCGCGCAGCTGCTCGCGGCCGTCGTCCGTGATCTTGTCGGGGCCCCACGGCGGCATCCAGACCCAGTTGATCTTCAGCTCGCTGACGATACCGTCGGTCGCGGCCTTCGCCTGGTCCTCGATCACATCGGTCAGCGGGCAGGCCGCGGACGTCAGCGTCATGTCCAGGGTCGCGATGTTCGAGTCGTCGATATGGATGCCGTAGATCAGGCCGAGGTTGACCACGTCGATGCCCAGCTCGGGGTCGACGACGTCGTACAGGGCCTCACGGACCTCCTCCTCGGAGGCCTTCGTGCTCGTCGGCGTCGCGGCCTTGGACGAGAAGGTCTCCTCGTCCGGCCAGTCCTTTTCCGCCGTGGTCTCCGGGTTCTCAGTCATGCGGTCTTCCCTTCGGACAGCGCCTGGGCCGTCGCGTCCTTCCATGCCATCCAGCTCAGGAGAGCGCACTTCACGCGCGCCGGGTACTTCGAGACACCGGCGAACGCCACCGCGTCCTCCAGCACCTCCTCCATCGCGTCGTCCGGCTCGATCTGTCCCTTGGACTGCATCAGCTCGAGGAACGCCGCCTGGATCTTCTGCGCCTCGGCGAGCTCCTTGCCGACGAGCAGCTCGTTCAGCACGGAGGCGGAGGCCTGGCTGATGGAGCAGCCCTGGCCCTCGTACGAGACGTCCTCGATGCGCGAGCCGTCGTACTTCACGCGCAGGGTGATCTCATCGCCGCAGGTCGGGTTGACGTGGTGCACCTCGGCGTCACCGTCCCGCAAGCCCCGCCCGTGCGGGTGCTTGTAGTGGTCCAGGATGACGTCCTGGTACATCGAATCAAGCTTCACAGAGCGTCCCTCAGTCCCTCATCCGAAGAAGTTGCGGACGTGCTCCAGGCCCTCGACCAGAGCGTCCACCTCGGCCGGCGTGGAGTACAGATAGAACGACGCCCGCGTGGTCGCAGGAATTCCGTACCGCAGGCAGACCGGCCGCGCGCAGTGGTGCCCGACCCGGACGGCGATGCCCTGCTCGTCGAGGACCTGGCCCACGTCGTGCGGGTGGATGTCGCCGAGGACGAAGGAGATCGCCGCGCCGCGGTCCTCGGCCGTGACCGGGCCGATGATCCGCAGGTCGGGGACTTCCTGAAGGCGCCGGACCGCGTACTCGGTGATCGCGTGCTCATGCTGCGCGATCTTGTCCATGCCGATCGAGGTGAGGTAGTCCACCGCCGCGCCGAGGCCGACGGCCTGGGCGATCGGAGGCGTACCGGCCTCGAACTTGTGCGGCGCCGGAGCGTACGTCGACGAGTGCATCGAGACGGTCTCGATCATCTCGCCGCCGCCCAGGAACGGCGGGAGGTCCTCCAGCAGCTCCTGACGGCCCCAGAGCACGCCGATGCCCGTCGGACCGCACATCTTGTGGCCGGTGAAGGCCACGAAGTCGGCGCCCAGGGCCTGCACGTCCAGCGGCATGTGCGGAGCGGCCTGCGAGGCGTCGACGAGGACGAGCGCGCCGACGTCCTGCGCCCTGCGGACGATCTTCTCGACCGGGTTGATCGTGCCCAGGATGTTGGAGACCAGCGTGAAGGAGACGATCTTCGTCTTCTCGGTGATGATCTCGTCGATGTTGGAAAGGTCGAGACGGCCGTCGTCGGTGAGGCCGAACCACTTCAGCTTCGCGCCGGTGCGCTGCGACAGCAGCTGCCACGGGACGATGTTGGAGTGGTGCTCCATCTCCGTGATGACTATCTCGGTCTCGCGGTCCACGCGGTAGGGCTCGTCGGCCCAGCCCAGCATGTTCGCCACGAGGTTCAGCGACTCCGACGCGTTCTTGGTGAAGATCACCTCGTCGCGGCTCGGTGCGTTGATGAAGGCGGCGACCTTGTCGCGGGCGCCTTCGTACTCCGCCGTGGCCTCCTCGGCGAGGACGTGCACGCCACGGTGGACGTTGGCGTTGTACCGCTCGTAGTAGGCGTTGAGCACGTCGAGCACCTGGCGCGGCTTCTGTGAAGTCGCCGCGTTGTCCAGGTACACGAGCTTCTTACCGTCGTGGACCAGGCGGTCCAGGATCGGGAAGTCCTTGCGGATCGCCTCGGTGTCGAGGAGGCCCGGCAGCTGTGTCACGCGGATACGCCACCCTTCGTGTATGCCTCGTAGCCCTCGGCCTCGAGCTTGTCGGCGAGCTCGGCGCCGCCGGACTCGGCGATGCGGCCGTTCGCGAACACGTGAACGAAGTCGGGCTTGATGTAGCGCAGGATGCGCGTGTAGTGGGTGATCAGCAGGGTGCCGACCTCACCGGTCTCCCGGACGCGGTTGACGCCCTCGGAGACGGTGCGCAGGGCGTCGACGTCGAGGCCGGAGTCGGTCTCGTCGAGGATCGCGATCTTCGGCTTGAGGAGCTCCAGCTGAAGGATCTCGTGGCGCTTCTTCTCACCGCCGGAGAAGCCCTCGTTGACGTTGCGCTCGGCGAAGGCGGGGTCCATCTGGAGGTTCTCCATCGCCTCCTTGACCTCCTTCACCCAGGTGCGCAGCTTGGGGGCCTCGCCGCGGATGGCGGTGGCGGAGGTGCGCAGGAAGTTGGAGACCGAGACACCCGGGACCTCGACCGGGTACTGCATGGCGAGGAAGACGCCGGCCCGGGCGCGCTCGTCGACGGCCATCTCCAGGACGTCCTCGCCGTCCAGGGTCACGGTGCCACTGGTGATCGTGTACTTGGGGTGGCCCGCGAGGGAGTAGGCGAGGGTCGACTTGCCGGAGCCGTTGGGGCCCATGATGGCGTGGGTCTCGCCCTGCTTCACGGTCAGGTCGACGCCCTTGAGGATCTCACGGGGGCCGTTCTCGGCCTCGACGGAGACGTGCAGGTCGCGGATTTCAAGCGTTGCCATGGGTGACTCAGGACTCCTGGGTGACGGAGACGAGCACATCGTCCCCTTCGATCTTTACGGGGTACACGGGGACGGGGCGCGTCGCGGGAAGGCCGGACGGCTTGCCGGTGCGGAGGTCGAAGCTGGAGCCGTGCAGCCAGCACTCGATCTGACAGTCCTCCACCTCGCCCTCGGAGAGGGAGACGTTCGCGTGCGAGCAGATGTCGTGGATCGCGAACACCTCGCCCTCGGTCCGGACGACGGAGACCGGCGTGCCGTCGAGTTCCACCCGCTTCGGGGTGTCCTCCTCCAGCTCGCTCAGCCCACAGGCTCGGACGAAGGCCATCAGACCGCTGCCTCCAGCTCGGCCTCGATCTTGGTGATGAGGCGCTCCTCGACATCGGGCAGACCGATCTGCTGGACCAGTTCGGCGAAGAAGCCACGGACGACGAGGCGGCGAGCCTCGGCCTCCGGGATACCGCGGGCCATGAGGTAGAACAGCTGCTCGTCGTCGAAGCGGCCGGTGGCGGAGGCGTGGCCGGCACCGGCGATCTCGCCGGTCTCGATCTCCAGGTTCGGCACGGAGTCGACCCGCGCACCGTCGGTCAGAACCAGGTTGCGGTTCATCTCGTATGTGTCGGTGCCCTCGGCACTGGCCTCGATGAGGACGTCGCCGATCCAGACGGCGTGCGCGTCCTGGCCCTGCAGCGCGCCCTTGTAGGCAACGTTGGACTTGCAGTGCGGGCTGTTGTGGGTGACCAGGAGACGGTGCTCCTGGTGCTGGCCGGCGTCGGTGAAGTACAGACCGAGCAGCTCGGCCTCGCCGCCGGTGCCCGCGTACGTGACGCGCGGGTGGAGGCGTACGAGGTCGCCGCCGAAGGTGACCACGATGGACTTGAACGAGGCGTCCCGCCCGATCAGCGCGTTGTGCTGGGCGACGTGGACCGCCTTGTCGTCCCAGTCCTGGACGGAGACGACGGTCAGCTTGGCGCCGTCACCGAGGACGTAGTCCACGTTGGCGGCGAGGGCCGCTTCACCGGTGTGGTCGATGACGACCACGGCCTCGGCGAAGGCTCCGAGCTCGATGTGCTGGTGGCCGAAGGCGGTACCGCCCCCACCGTGCACCGCAATCCGGATCGGCTCGGTGAGCACGGCCTCCTTGGGGACCGTGACGACCGAGGCCTTCTCGAAGGAGGAGTACGCCTGGGCGGCGATCCGGTCCACGGGGGTGCCGGCCTTGCCGAGCCGTGCGTCGTCGCGTCCGACCCTCTCCACCGTGACGCCCTCGGGGGCGCTGACCTCGACGGTCACGCCGCCGGCGGTGGCGACCGCGGTGCCGTCGTGCAGCCCGGCGAGGCGGTCCAGCGGAGTGAACCGCCACTCCTCCTCACGTCCGTGCGGGACGGGGAAGTCCGCCACGTCGTAGGACGGGGGCGCGCTCATGCGCGTGGCGACGGTGGACTCGGCGGCCACCGCGATCGAGCCGGCGGTGGTGGAGCCCGCCGGGATGTTCTGAGCGTCAGCCATGGCTGTCGTAGTGCTCGCTTTCTCGGATAAGACGGTGCTGACGGGAGGGAACGGTGGCGTTAGCCGACCGCGCCTTCCATCTGGAGCTCGATCAGCCGGTTGAGCTCGAGGGCGTACTCCATGGGCAGCTCCTTCGCGATCGGCTCGACGAAGCCGCGCACGATCATCGCCATCGCCTCGAACTCGGAGAGACCGCGGCTCATCAGGTAGAAGAGCTGGTCCTCGGAGACCTTGGAGACGGTGGCCTCGTGGCCCATGGAGACGTCGTCCTCGCGGACGTCGACGTAGGGGTAGGTGTCGGAGCGGGAGATGGTGTCGACCAGCAGGGCGTCACAGAGCACGTTCGACTTCGATCCGGCCGCGCCCTCGCCGATCTCGACGAGACCGCGGTAGGAGGTACGGCCGCCGCCGCGCGCCACCGACTTGGAGACGATGTTGGACGAGGTGTTCGGCGCCATGTGGACCATCTTGGAGCCGGCGTCCTGGTGCTGCCCCTCGCCCGCGAAGGCGATGGAGAGGGTCTCGCCCTTGGCGTGCTCGCCCATCAGGTAGACGGCCGGGTACTTCATCGTGACCTTGGAGCCGATGTTGCCGTCGATCCACTCCATGGTCGCGCCCTCGTACGCCACGGCGCGCTTGGTGACCAGGTTGTAGACGTTGTTCGACCAGTTCTGGATGGTCGTGTAGCGGCAGCGGGCGCCCTTCTTGACGATGATCTCGACCACGGCGCTGTGCAGGGAGTCCGAGGAGTAGATCGGGGCGGTGCAGCCCTCGACGTAGTGGACGTACGCGTCCTCGTCGACGATGATCAGCGTCCGCTCGAACTGGCCCATGTTCTCGGTGTTGATCCGGAAGTAGGCCTGGAGCGGGATCTCGACGTGCACGCCCTTGGGGACGTAGATGAAGGATCCGCCGGACCACACCGCGGTGTTCAGCGAGGCGAACTTGTTGTCGCCCACCGGGATGACGGTGCCGAAGTACTCCTTGAAGAGCTCCGGGTGCTCCTTCAGAGCGGTGTCGGTGTCCAGGAAGATGACGCCCTGCTCCTCCAGGTCCTCACGGATCTGGTGGTAGACGACCTCGGACTCGTACTGGGCCGCGACACCGGCGACGAGGCGCTGCTTCTCCGCCTCGGGGATGCCGAGCTTGTCGTACGTGTTCTTGATGTCCTCCGGGAGGTCCTCCCAGGACTCCGCCTGCTTCTCCGTGGACCGCACGAAGTACTTGATGTTGTCGAAGTCGATGCCGGAGAGGTCGGAGCCCCAGGTCGGCATGGGCTTCTTGTCGAAGAGGCGCAGGCCCTTCAGACGCAGCTTCAGCATCCACTCCGGCTCGTTCTTCTTCGCCGAAATGTCACGGACGACGTCCTCGGAGAGACCGCGCTTGGCGGCCGCGCCTGCGGCGTCGGAGTCGGCCCAGCCGTATTCGTAATTGCCCAGGCCTTCGAGCTCAGGGTGGGCAGTCTCCGTGGGGAGAGTCATGCGGGGTTCCTCCCGGCCGTGCTTGCAGATGCTTGCGAGCTGGTCTGTTCGGTCTTGTCGGTCTTGCTGGTCTCGCCGGCCCCGTCGTCGGGCCTGTGGCCGGCCTTCGGGATGAAGGTCGTGCACACTCCGTCGCCGTGGGCGATGGTGGCCAGACGCTGCACATGGGTGCCGAGCAGGCGGGAGAAGACCTCGGTCTCCGCCTCGCACAGCTGCGGATACCGCTCGGCGGCGTGGGCGACGGGGCAGTGGTGCTGGCACAGCTGCTCGCCCACCGGTGCGTTACGCGCCGTAGCAGCGTACCCGTCGGCAGTCAACGCCTTGGCGAGAGCCTCCGTGCGCTCCTCCGGGTCCGCGGCCTCCATGGCCGCGCGGTACGCCTCGGCCTGGCTCTCCATCCGGTCCCGGGCGAACGCCGCGACGGCGGCATCTCCGGCAGCACCGCCGCCGGCGGCCCGCTCGATCCAGTGCAGGGCGTCGACGGCGAGCTTGTCGTACGACTGCTCGAAAGCGTCCCGGCCGCAGTCGGTGAGAGCGAACACCTTGGCGGGCCGGCCGCGGGTGCGCGCTCCGTAGACCCGCTGCTCGCGGGCGGCGACGACATCGTCGGAGACGAGTGCGTCGAGGTGGCGGCGAACAGCGGCCTGGGTGAGCCCGAGGCGCCCTGCGAGGTCGGCGACGGTGGACGGCCCGTGGTCCAGGATGGACCGCGCGACCCGGTTGCGCGTGGACCGCTCACCGGTCGCGAGTTCCTCTTGAGGAGCCTCACCGACGTTTTTCACAACGCCATTGTTGCGTAATTCCCGAGAGACTGACAAGCCGCGTCCCGACCGGTGGACGGTGCCGTGCATCACTTAGGAAAACCTAACCTGACCTGCGAGAATGATCATTCGTTGGATCAATTCCGGAATCATCGGGGCCGGTGCCGCGGGAGGCCTCCCGCGCTGGTGAGAGGCCTGTGTGCCGCCCGGGACGCCCCCACAGCAGACTCTCGCCGGGTCGGGTCAGCGCCCCTAGAGCAGGCCCTGCGGCACCTCGCCCTGGGGGGTGAGCTTGTCGACAACCTGTGGAAGGGCTTCGGCGAGCTTGTCGGCGGCCTGCTCGGGGGAGACGCCCGCCTGCTGGGCCACGCGGTCGAGGACCTGGTACGGCACGGCCTGGGCGATCTCGGCCCCGCTGACGGGCTGGTTGTCACCCTGATCGATCCAGGACCGCACCTTGGCCGCCAGGCCGCCCTCGATGAGTTCGTTCACCAGCCCCTGGAGCTGGTTGCCTCCGCCCTGACCGCTGTCACCGACCTCGCTGAAGAGCGAGGCGAGCAGCTTGCCCACCCCGGACGATTCGTCGCCGAGCAGTCCGCCGAGCAGACGTTCCAGGTCGTTGGCCGCCATGCCTGTCGCCTTTCCGGAGAGCGTTTCCTGAAACGCCTACCCCCGGCGCCCCGGTCCGGGCCTCCGGGGGGCACCGGTTCACTCGCACGTGACTCAGGTCCCGCCGCCCGGTGTACGGGTCACCGTGCGTCCTCGGGACGTCACCGCACGCGCGAGGGCTGCCGCGTCGTGGACGGCCGCCCCGCCGAGGTCGTTGTTGAAGTACGCGAAGACCTCCGCCCGGTCGGGCCATGCGTCGGCGATGCGCCCGGCCCAGCTCGCGAGCGCCTGGCGCCCGTACCGCGGCCATGGCTCGGCCAGGCCTTCGTGGAACCGTACGTAGCCCCAGTCCGCCGTCCGCCACAGCGGTGTCACCGGCCGGGAGCCCCTGTCCGCCCAGCACAGCGCGGCGGACCGGCTTTCCAGGACGTCCCGCACCTCGTCGGTCCACCACGAGTCGTGCCGGGGTTCGACGGCCACGCGCACCCGGCCGGGGAAGCACGCGAGCGCGGCGTCCAGCGCCCCCGGGTCGACGCGGAGGGTGGGCGGCAACTGGAGCAGCACGGGCCCCAGCCGCTCCCCCAGCCCCTCGGCGTGCTCCATGAGCCGGTGCACCGGCTCCTCGGGGTCGCGCAGCCGTTTGATGTGGGTGAGGTAACGGCTGGCCTTCACCGCCATGACGAATCCCCGAGGGGTCCGCTCGTGCCAGTCGGCGAAGGTCCTGCGCTCGGGCAGCCGGTAGAAGGCGTTGTTGTTCTCGACGGTCGCGAAGTGCCGCGCGTACTCCTCCAGCCAGAGCCGCTGGGGCCGCTCCTCGGGGTAGAGAACGCCGCGCCAGTCCTTGTACTGCCAACCGGAGGTGCCGATGAGCACGGGCATGAGGTGATCATTCCCCGCGGTCGCCCGCCTTCTCCGGAAAGGGCGACCCGGACCCCCGGCCGGAGCAGCCCCGGCGGCTCCTTAGACTTCCCCCATGCAGAACGAGTCCGTCGTCCAGGTGCGCAGCCTGGTCAAGCGGTACGGAGCCAAGACCGCCGTGGACGGGCTCGACCTCGACGTCCGCGCCGGCACGGTGACTGCCGTCCTCGGCCCCAACGGGGCCGGCAAGACCACCACCGTCGAGACGTGCGAGGGCTATCGCCGCGCCGACTCCGGCAGCGTCCGCGTCCTGGGCCTCGACCCGGTCGCCGACGCCGCGCGGCTGCGGCCCCGGATCGGCGTGATGCTCCAGTCCGGCGGGGTCTACTCCGGTGCCCGCGCCGACGAGATGCTCCGCCACATGGCGAAGCTGCACGCCCACCCGCTCGACGTGGACACCCTGATCGAGCGCCTCGGTCTCGGCTCCTGCGGGCGTACGACGTACCGGCGGCTCTCCGGCGGACAGCAGCAGCGGCTCGCGCTCGCCATGGCCGTGGTCGGCCGGCCCGAGCTGGTCTTCCTGGACGAGCCGACCGCGGGGCTCGACCCGCAGGCCCGCCGCTCCACGTGGGACCTGGTGCGCGAGCTGCGTACGGACGGTGTGACCGTCGTGCTCACCACCCACTTCATGGACGAGGCGGAGGAGCTCTCCGACGAGATCGCGATCATCGACGCGGGCCGGGTCGTCGCCCAGGGCAGTCCCGAGCAGCTCTGCCGCGGCGGTGCCGAGAACACTCTGCGCTTCACGGGCCGCCCCGGACTCGACCTCGGCTCCCTGCTGAAGGCGCTGCCGGACGGCACGGCCGCGGCGGAGCTGACGCCGGGCGCGTACCGGATCAGCGGCACGGTCGGTCCGCAGCTGCTCGCCACCGTCACCTCCTGGTGCGCGCAGCACGGCGTGATGCCGGACGGCATCTCGGTGGAGCGGCACACGCTGGAGGACGTCTTCTTGGAACTGACGGGGAAGGAGCTGCGGTCGTGACCGCTGAGGCCACCACCGACGTGACGTCGGGAACGTACGCGCCCAGGCCGGGGGCCGCGCCCGTCGGGCGGATGATCGCGGCGCAGGCGGCGCTCGAGACGAAGATGCTGCTCCGCAACGGTGAGCAGCTGCTGCTGACCGTGATCATCCCCTCGCTGCTGCTCGTCCTCTTCTCGACGGTCGACGTCGTCGACACGGGCGCGGGCCGTGCCGTGGACTTCCTGGCCCCCGGCGTCCTCGCGCTGGCCGTGATGTCCACCGCGTTCACCGGGCAGGCGATCGCCACCGGCTTCGAGCGCCGCTACGGCGTACTGAAGCGGCTCGCCGCGTCGCCGCTCCCCCGCTGGGCGCTGATGACGGCCAAGACGCTCTCCGTCCTGGTCACCGAGGTGCTGCAGATCGTCCTGCTGACGCTGATCGCCTTCGCGCTCGGCTGGTCGCCGCAGGGCGACCCCGTCTCCGTGCTCCTGCTGCTGGTCGCGGGCACGGCGGCCTTCTCCGGGCTCGGGCTGCTGATGGCCGGGACGCTGAAGGCGGAGGCGACGCTCGCCGCCGCGAATCTGGTGTTCCTGCTGCTGCTGGTGGGCGGCGGGGTGATCGTCCCGTTGGACAAGTTCCCGGACGCGGCGCAGTCGGTCCTCGGCCTGCTGCCGATCTCGGCGCTCTCGGACGGGCTGCGGGACGTGCTCCGGGACGGGGCGGGGATGCCCTGGGGGAATCTCGGGATCCTCGCGGTGTGGGCGGCTGCCGGTCTGGGTGCGGCCGCGAAGTTCTTCCGCTGGGAGTGAGCCGCGGGCCGGGGTGAACCGGCGGCCGGCCGCACACCGCCACGCACGGTCGAACGCGCGCCGTGCACCGTCCGCGTGCGGTCCACCGCGCGCCGTGCACCGTCCGCGTGCGGTCCGCGTGTGTCCGGGGTGAGATACGGCACGTCGCCGGGGTCGCGGCTCGACCGAGCGACGGGATCTTCCGCCGCCGTGCCGCCGCCGGCCTCGGGCCGGCGCAGTGGCTGTGGGGCCGCCCCTGGCAGGGAGAACGCCGCATGGTCCGGCGTCCGGCGCGGCAGGAGTTCCGCCGTCCGTGGCCGTGGTGGTCTGTCCGGACATGCCCACCCACGTGAATCCGTGCACAAGCGGGCCCCCTACGATGGTCGCCGTGCAGACCCCCCTCGCCTACATCGCCCAGCGCTGGACTCCGTCCCCCCGGACCGTCCGACGCGCCGCGCTCGTCGCTGTCGTCATGAGCGTGGTCATCATCGTCACCGGCGGCGCGGTCCGGCTGACCGGCTCCGGTCTCGGCTGCGACACCTGGCCCAAGTGCACGGACGACAGTCTCTTCGCGACGCCCGCGCAGGGTTTCCACGGTGCGATCGAGTTCGGCAACCGCCTGCTGACGTACGTCCTGTGCGCGGCGGTCGGCTGGGCGATCATCGCGGCGCGCTCCACCAAGCCGTGGCGGCGCGGGCTCACCCGGCTCGGCTGGGCGCAGTTCTGGATCGTGATGAGCAACGCCGTCCTCGGCGGGATCACCGTGTGGGCGGGCCTCAACCCGTGGACGGTGGCCGGTCACTTCCTCGCCGCCAACGCGCTGCTGACGGTGGCCACGATCACCTGGATCCGCGCCGGCGAGGGCGACAGCGAGGTGCGGCCGCGGGTCCCCCGCCCGGTGCGGAAGCTCTCGTGGGCGCTGCTGGCGGCCTCCGCGCTGCTGATCACCGTGGGTACGGCCGTGACGGGCTCCGGCAAGCACGCGGGCGACAGCAGCGATGTGCCGCGGATGCCGTTCGACTGGGTGGACACCGCGCATGTGCACGCCGCGCTGGCCTGGCTGGTGTGCGCGCTCGCCGTGGCGATGTGGCTGGTGCTGCGTGTGGTGGACGCTCCCGACGACACCCGTGCCCGTGCGCGTGACCTGCTGATCGTGGTGCTCGCGCAGGGCGGGATCGGTTACGTGCAGTTCTTCACGGACGTGCCCGAGGTGCTGGTCGGGGCCCATATGCTCGGCTCGTCGCTGATGTGGATCGCGGTGCTGAAGCTGGCCCTGTGCCTGCGGGAGCGGCCGCTCGCCGCACCGGGGAGCCCCAGTCGGTCCGACCAGGCGCTCTCGACGGTCTCGGCGGTCTGATCCACGGGACAGGCCCTGGCCCCGTCCGGGCCTGGGCCCGGTCCGTCGCAGGCCCGGTCCGGGTCTTGGTCCGGGCCTGAGTCCAGGCCCGGGCGGGACCGCTCCCGCCTCACCCGGTGAATCCCGGCACGCCTCACCCGCCGAGTCCCTGCACGCCTCAGCCGCCGAGTCCGTAGACCCGGCGCGCGTTGCCCGCCGCGATCATCTCGGCGACCCGCTGGGCGTCCGTACGGCACCAGGCGCCGTCGGCCACCCAGCCGCTGAGCACCCTCCCCAGCGCCTCCCGGAAGATCCGGGCGCCGACCACGTGCAGCTCGGGCAGTCCGCGCGCCCCGCTGGAGAACAGCAGCTTCCCGAACGGTGCGAGCTCGAGGATCTCCGCGAGGATGGACGCGGCCCCGGCCCCGGTGTGGGCGAGGGCGGGTCCGACGTCGGCGTACACATGAGGGAACGCGCTCGCCAGATGCGCGGCGTGCCGGTGGTACGGGTAGCCGTGCAGCAGGACGAGATCGGTGCCGAGGCCCGCGGTGGCCGCCGCGAAGCCGTCGAGCAGCAGCGGATCGTCGACCCCGACGTGCAGTTGCAGCGGCCGCCCCGATGCCACGGCGATCCAGAGCAGATGCCGCACGAGTACGGGGTCGGTGAGCCGGCCGCCGACCTGGCGTGCTGCCAGCCAGCGCCCCGTCGCGCCCCGCACCTCGCCCGGCCCCGGTGGCTCGGGGGCGAGGGCGAGCCCGCGCCGTACACCGGCGACGGACGTGAAGGCGACGGCCGATCCGGCGGCGCCGTGCACGGCCTCGGCGAGGTTGGCGAGAAAGCCGTCGACGGTGCCCGAGGTGTCGGCGACCTGCTCGGCGAGCAGCTCCAGCCGGACGATCTCATGGGCGTCGGCCGCGCCCGCGGCGGCGATCTCGGGGACTGAGGTGAGGTCTCCGGGCAGCCCGGTCTCCACCAGATAGGCGGAGATTCCGGTGGCTCGCAGCAGCCGCCTTCCGGATTCCAGGACGCCCAGCTCCCGGCGGCGCGCGAGATAGCGCGCGGGCGGGCAGTGCGGTTCGAGACCGAGCAGCGGTGGGCACCAGCGGCGTACGGCGAAGCCGGTCTGGGTGTCGAAGAAGGTGGTGCCGGGCGCGGGCGGCCCGGCGGTCCTGCCCAGGTGGGCCTCGAAGGTGCCGAGGCCCAGCTCCGTGCGGAGGACGCCGTGGCAGTACTGATCCACCAAGGACGGCGTATCGATCATCCGGGGGCTCCCAGCGATGGACGTGCTTCCACACGTCCTAACGGGTGGGCCCCGCGCGAGGTGTTGCCCGATCGGGCGGGCCGGTCGCCTCAGTCGTTCGAGGGACCGCCGACCTGGATGCCCGCCATGCGGGTCCACTCGTACGGGCCGGTGCGGACCTTCAGTGCGAACTCGCCGTCGAACGACTCGTGCAGGGTGATCCCGGACTTCTCGGCGGCGCTGACCGCGATGGCGTGGGTGGGCGCGACGAGGTCGCCCCAGCCGCCGTCCTCACCGACGAGCACGATGCGGGTGCCCATCTGACCGATGTAGGCGAGCTGGCCCTCGGCGCCGCCGTGCGCCTTGGCGAAGGCGCCGATCTGCTTGGCGAGCTTCGCCGCCTTGCGCTCGGCGCGGGCGTCGTGCTGGGGCTTGGTCTCGTCGACCTGCTGGGTGTCTGCCATGAACAGGATGCTACTCGCGGGTAGATCGACTGGCGACAGCCGGGCCGCGTGGCCTGGGCCACGCGGTGCCGGACCGCGGGCCCGACATGATCCGGCGGATCGGGCCCCGGGGACTGAGCCGCCGGACGGGCTTCAGCGCAGGAACGGGTCCACGGCCACCGCCACGAAGAGCAGTGAGACGTACGTGATGGACCAGTGGAAGAGGCGCATCTCCTTGAGCTTGCCGCCCGTCACGCCCGCCTTCGCGCGGCTCTGCAGCGCGTGCGCCTCCCAGAGCCACCAGCCGCCCGTCACCAGCGCCACCGCCGTGTAGAACCAGCCGGTGTAACCGAGCGGGGTCAGCAGCAGCGAGACGACGACCATCACCCAGCTGTAGATGACGATCTGGCGGGCGACGACCCGGTTCGAGGCGATCACCGGGAGCATCGGCACGCCGACGCGCGCGTAGTCCTCCTTCACCTTCATCGACAGCGGCCAGTAGTGCGGCGGCGTCCAGAAGAAGATGACGAGGAAGAGGATGACGGCGGCCCAGGACATCGAGTTGGTGACGGCGGACCAGCCGATGAGCACCGGCATGCAGCCGGCGATCCCGCCCCACACGATGTTCTGCGCGGTGCGCCGCTTCAGCAGCATCGTGTAGACGATGACGTAGAAGAGGAGCGCGCCGAGCGCGAGCGCGGCGGAGAGCCAGTTGACGAGCAGTCCGAACCAGAGCGTCGAGACCACGGCCAGGGTGAGGCCGAAGACCAGGCCCTCACGCGGCGAGACCATGCCGGTGACCAGCGGACGCTGTGAGGTGCGGTCCATCAGGGCGTCGATGTCGCGGTCGATGTACATGTTGAGCGCGTTGGCGCCGCCCGCGGACAGGTAACCGCCGATGCACGTGGCGACGACCAGCCAGAGGTCCGGCACGCCCTGTGCCGCCAGGAACATCACGGGTACCGTGGTGATCAGCAGCAGCTCGATGATCCGCGGCTTCGTCAGCGCCACGAATGCCTTGACGCGGGCCCCGAACGGACGATGGCCCCCCGGGCTGGGAGTCAAGACGACCCCTGAGGGTCGGGACTCGACGGCCGTCACGCACACCCCTGACAGAGAATTCCCAGCAAGCCCCTGGGGGTGCCTCCCATGCCCGAAGGGCTACGGGGGAGTGGATCCCGGTGAAGACTTGCGCGTACCACGCCACTCTAGACGTTGCCCCCACGCCGATCTTCGCGGGGGTGGGGTCGTGTTGAGCAGTACCGGAGCGCCGTGCGTAATCACCGTCGGGATCGCCGACAAGAGGCGAAGTCGAGCCTGTGCCCGCAGGCTGGTGGATGTGTCCGACTGAAGAGACGTGCACTCGAAAGGATGCGCGTTGCTGCGAGGGTAGGCTCGACAGCGCCCGGTACACCCCTCGTCACCGGGACCATGAACATGTGGAGAGGAGCCCTGACCCAGGGTGAGCACCAAGCCGACCACCACAGACCTCGAGTGGACCGCATTGGACCAGCGGGCCGTGGACACCGTCCGCGTCCTTGCCGCTGACGCCGTACAGAAGGTCGGCAACGGCCATCCGGGAACGGCCATGAGTCTGGCCCCCGCGGCGTACGTCCTCTTCCAGAAGCTGATGCGGCACGACCCCTCCGACGCGGACTGGACCGGCCGTGACCGGTTCGTGCTCTCCGCGGGTCACTCCAGCCTGACGCTCTACATCCAGCTCTACCTCGCCGGGTACGGCCTGGGGCTGGACGACCTCAAGGCCTTCCGTACCTGGGGCTCCAAGACCCCGGGCCACCCGGAGTACGGCCACACGGTCGGCGTCGAGACGACGACCGGACCGCTCGGCCAGGGTGTGGCCAACGCCGTGGGCATGGCCATGGCCGCCCGCTACGAGCGCGGTCTGTTCGACCCGGACGCCGCGCCGGGCACCTCCCCGTTCGACCACACCATCTGGGCGATCGCCGGTGACGGCTGCCTCCAGGAGGGCATCTCCCACGAGGCGTCCGCGCTGGCCGGCCACCAGAAGCTCGGCAACCTGGTGCTGCTGTGGGACGACAACCACATCTCGATCGAGGGTGACACCGAGACCGCCGTCTCCGAGGACACCCTCAAGCGGTACGAGGCCTACGGCTGGCACGTCCAGCGCGTGCAGCAGCTGCCGAACGGCGACCTGGACCCGGCCGGTCTGTACCAGGCACTGAAGGCCGCCCAGGAGGAGACCGAGCGTCCCTCCTTCATCGCGGCCCGCTCGATCATCGCCTGGCCCGCCCCGCACGCGCAGAACACCGAGGCTGCGCACGGCTCGGCGCTGGGCGACGAGGAGGTCGCGGCCACCAAGCGGGTCCTGGGCTTCGACCCGGAGCAGTCCTTCGAGGTCTCCGACGAGGTCATCGCGCACACCCGCAAGGCCCTCGACCGCGGCCGTGAGGCCCGGGGCGAGTGGGACAAGAGCTTCGCCGAGTGGCGTGCCGCCAACCCGGAGCGCGCCGCCGAGTTCGACCGGATCCGCTCGACCGAGCTGCCGACGGGCTGGGAGGAGAAGCTCCCGGTGTTCGAGGCGGGCAAGGGTGTCGCCACCCGCGCCGCCTCCGGCAAGGTGCTCCAGGCACTGGGCGCGATCATCCCCGAGCTGTGGGGCGGCTCCGCCGACCTCGCCGGTTCGAACAACACGACGATCGACAAGACGTCGTCGTTCCTGCCGAAGGGCAACCCGCTGCCGGAGGCCGACCCGTACGGCCGGACGATCCACTTCGGTATCCGCGAGCACGCGATGGCCGCGGTGATGAACGGCATCGCGCTGCACGGCAACACCCGTATCTACGGCGGCACGTTCCTCGTGTTCTCCGACTACATGCGCAACGCGGTGCGGCTGTCCGCGCTGATGCACCTGCCGGTGACGTACGTGTGGACGCACGACTCGATCGGTCTCGGCGAGGACGGCCCGACCCACCAGCCGGTGGAGCACCTGGCCTCGCTGCGCGCGATCCCGGGCCTGAACATCGTGCGCCCGGCCGACGCCAACGAGACCGCGATCGCATGGGCGGAGATCCTCAAGCGCTACACGAAGAAGTTCGGTGTGGGCGCCCCGCACGGTCTGGCGCTGACCCGCCAGGGCGTGCCGACCTACGAGCCCAACGAGGACGCGGCGAAGGGCGGTTACGTTCTGTTCGAGGCCGAAGCGTCCGACGGGCAGAGCGCTGCGCCCCAGGTCGTGCTGATCGGCACGGGCTCCGAGGTGCACGTGGCCGTGGAGGCGCGCGAGCAGCTGCAGGCCGCGGGCATCCCGACGCGCGTCGTCTCGATGCCGTCCGTCGAGTGGTTCGAGGAGCAGGACCAGGCGTACAAGGACAGCGTCCTGCCGCCGTCGGTCAAGGCTCGTGTCGCGGTCGAGGCCGGTGTCGGTCTGACCTGGTACCGGTACGTCGGTGACGCCGGCCGGATCGTGTCGCTGGAGCACTTCGGCGCGTCCGCCGACGGCAAGGTGCTCTTCCGCGAGTTCGGCTTCACCGCAGAGGCCGTGGCCGGCGCCGCTCGGACTGTGCTTGATTCAACGACTGGGATCGACGCCGCCGCGCGCTGACGCCGGTATACGACTAGTAGGAGATGCAACTCTCATGACAGACGCACTCAAGCGCCTCTCCGACGAAGGCGTGGCGATCTGGCTCGACGACCTGTCGCGCAAGCGGATCACGTCCGGCAACCTCGCCGAGCTGATCGACCAGCAGCACGTCGTGGGCGTCACCACCAACCCGTCGATCTTCCAGAAGGCCATCTCGTCCGGCGACGGTTACGAGCAGCAGCTCGCCGACCTCGCCACCCGCAAGGTGACCGTCGAGGAAGCCCTCCGCATGATCACGACGGCGGACGTGCGGGACGCCGCGGACGTGCTGCGTCCGGTCTTCGACACGACCGGCGGCCAGGACGGCCGGGTCTCGATCGAGGTCGATCCCCGTCTCGCGCACAACACGGCGGCGACGATCGCCGAGGCCAAGCAGCTCGCGTGGCTGGTGGACCGGCCGAACACGTTCATCAAGATCCCGGCGACCAGGGCGGGCCTGCCGGCGATCACCGAGGTCATCGGCCTCGGTATCAGCGTCAATGTCACGCTGATCTTCTCGCTGGAGCGCTACCGCGAGGTCATGGACGCCTACTTGGCCGGCCTGGAGAAGGCGAAGGCCGCCGGCCTGGACCTGTCGAAGATCCGTTCGGTGGCGTCGTTCTTCGTGTCGCGGGTCGACACCGAGATCGACAAGCGGCTGGACGCGCTGGGCACGGACGAGGCGAAGGAGCTGCGTGGCAAGGCGGCGCTCGCCAACGCCCGCCTCGCCTACCAGGCGTTCGAGGAGGTCTTCTCCTCGGACCGCTGGGCCGCGCTGGACAAGGCACAGGCCAACAAGCAGCGTCCGCTGTGGGCCTCGACCGGCGTCAAGGACCCGGCGTACAAGGACACGCTGTACGTGGACGAGCTGGTCGCCCCGGGCACGGTGAACACCATGCCGGAGGCCACTCTCGATGCCACCGCCGACCACGGCCAGATCACGGGTGACACGGTGCGCGGTACCTACGAGCAGGCGCGCGCCGAGCTCGACGCGATCGAGAAGCTCGGGATCTCCTACGACGACGTGGTGCAGCTGCTGGAAGACGAGGGCGTCGAGAAGTTCGAGGCGTCCTGGAACGACCTGCTCAAGTCGACGGAGGCGGAGCTCGAGCGCCTCGCTCCTTCGGAAGGCTGAAACACCTTGACTCCCGCACACGGAGCTAACCCGCTTCGTGCCGCCGCGGACCGACGGCGCCCGCGTCTCGCGGGGCCGGCGGGCCGGGGGCTCGTTGGCGGCACCGGCGCGCGGTCCCGCAAGAAGCTGATGCCTGCCGTTTATGACCTCGCCAACCGCGGGCTGCTGCCGCCGGGCTTCTCGCTCGTCGGCTTCGCCCGCCGCGAGTGGCAGGACGAGGACTTCGCACACGAAGTCCATGAGGCCGTCAAGCAGCACGCCCGTACCCCCTTCCGCGAGGAGGTGTGGCAGCAGCTCATCCAGGGGATGCGCTTCGTCCAGGGCGACTTCGACGACGACGACGCGTTCGAGACCCTGAAGAAGACCATGGAGGAGCTCGACCGGGCGCAGGGCACCGGCGGCAACTTCGCCTTCTATCTGTCCGTACCGCCGAAGTTCTTCCCCGTCGTCGTGCAGCAGTTGAAGAAGCACCAACTGGCGGAACAGAAGAACGGCTCCTGGCGGCGCGCGGTCATCGAGAAGCCGTTCGGTCATGACCTGGCCTCCGCCGAGGAACTCAACCGGATCGTCCACGAGGTCTTCGCGTCCGACCAGGTCTTCCGGATCGACCACTATCTGGGCAAGGAGACCGTCCAGAACATTCTCGCGCTGCGCTTCGCCAACACCCTCTTCGAGCCGATCTGGAACCGGTCGTACGTCGACCATGTCCAGATCACCATGGCCGAGGACATAGGCATCGGTGGCCGGGCCGGCTACTACGACGGCATCGGCGCCGCCCGTGACGTCATCCAGAACCACCTGCTCCAGCTGCTCGCCCTGACCGCGATGGAGGAGCCCGCCTCCTTCGACGCGGACGCGCTCGCGGCGGAGAAGACCAAGGTGCTGGGCGCGGTCAAGCTGCCCAAGGACCTGGCGTCGAGCACGGTTCGCGGGCAGTACGCCGAAGGCTGGCAGGGCGGCGAGAGGGCCGTCGGCTACCTCCAGGAAGACGGCATCGACCCCAAGTCGAAGACCGACACGTACGCGGCCATCAAGGTGGAGATCGACAACCGCCGCTGGGCGGGGGTGCCGTTCTATCTGCGTACCGGCAAGCGGCTGGGCCGCCGCGTCACCGAGATCGCGGTCGTGTTCCAGCGCGCCCCGCACTCGCCCTTCGACCACACGGCCACCGAGGAGCTGGGGCAGAACGCCCTGGTGATCCGGGTCCAGCCGGACGAGGGTGTCACGCTGCGGTTCGGCTCGAAGGTGCCGGGCACCTCGATGGAGGTCCGGGACGTCTCGATGGACTTCGCGTACGGCGAGTCCTTCACGGAGTCCAGCCCCGAGGCGTACGAGCGACTGCTCCTGGATGTACTGCTCGGTGACGCGAACCTCTTCCCGAGGGTCGAGGAGGTCGAGCTGTCCTGGAAGATCCTCGATCCGATCGAGCAGTTCTGGGACAAGCACGGCAAGCCCGCCCAGTACCCGGCCGGGACCTGGGGTCCGGTCGAGGCGGACGAAATGCTCGCACGAGACGGACGGAGCTGGCGTCGGCCATGAAGATCGACCTTACGGACACCACCTCCAGCAAAATCAACAAGGCGCTGGTGCAGGGTCGGCGGGCCGTCGGCACGCCGGCCGTCGGCATGGTCCTCACACTCGTCATCGTCACGGACGAGGAGGGCGCGTACGACGCGCTGAAGGCGTCGAACGAGGCCTCCCGCGAGCACCCTTCGCGCAAGCTCGTCGTCATCAAGCGGGTCTCACGCTCGCCGCGCGACCGGGCGAAGGCGCGGATCGACGCCGAGGTGCGGGTCGGCGCGGACGCCGGTACCGGCGAGACGGTCGTGCTGCGGCTGTACGGCGAGGTCATCGACCACGCCCAGTCCGTGGTCCTGCCCCTGCTGCTGCCGGACGCTCCGGTCGTGGTGTGGTGGCCGGTGGCCGCGCCGCTCGACCCGGCGTCCGACCCGCTGGGCGCGCTGGCGCAGCGCCGGGTGACCGACACGTACGCCTGCGAGCAGCCGATCCACGAGCTGACGGCCCGCGCCGATGCCTACACCCCGGGTGACACGGATCTGTCCTGGACCAGGATCACGCCGTGGCGCTCGATGCTGGCGGCGGCCCTGGACCAGGTGACGTGCGAGGTCACCGCGGCCGAGGTGGAGGGCGAGGAGTTCAACCCGAGCTGCGAACTGCTCGGCATGTGGCTCGCGGACCGGCTGAAAGTGCCGGTCAAGCGCTTGGTGTCGCCGGGGCCGGGACTCACGGCCGTACGGCTGGCGACGAGCTGCGGCCCGATCGTGCTGGACCGGGCGGACGGGTCGCTGGCGACGCTGTCCATCGAGGGCCAGCCGGACCGCGCGGTGGCGCTGAAGCGGCGTGACACGGCGGAGCTGATCGCGGAGGAGCTGCGCCGGCTGGACCCGGACGACACGTACGCGTCGGCGCTGCGGTACGGCGTCGACCGGCTGAACGACGAGTCGGCCGAGATGGCGACGGACGTCGCCGGTGCGGCCGAGCCGACCGGGCCGGCCGAGCCGAAGAAGACCGCTGCGAAGACCTCGGCCAAGGCTCCGGCGAAGAAGGCGGCCGCGAAGTGAGTACCCCTCAACTCGTCGTCCACCGTGACAAGGAGCTGATGGCCCAGGCCGCGGCGGCCCGGCTGATCACGAAGATCGTGGACGCCCAGGCCGCGCGCGGCTCCGCGTCGGTGGTCCTCACCGGCGGGCGCAACGGCAACGGTCTGCTGGCCGCGCTCGCCGCCGCGCCCGCGCGGGACGCGATCGACTGGCCGCGGCTCGATCTGTGGTGGGGTGACGAGCGGTTCCTGCCCGAGGGCGACCCGGAGCGCAATGTCACCCAGGCCCGGGCGGCTCTGCTGGACTCGGTGCCGCTGAACCCGTCCCGGGTGCACGCGATGCCCGCGTCCGACGGGCCGCACGGCAAGGACGCGGACGCGGCCGCGGCTGCGTACGCGGAGGAACTGGCCGCCGCGGCCGGTCCCGAGGACCATGGCGACGTGCCCACGTTCGACGTGCTGATGCTGGGCGTCGGCCCGGACACGCATGTCGCGTCCCTGTTCCCGGAGCTTCCGGGGGTCCGGGAGACCGAGCGCACGGTCGTCGGCGTGCATGGCGCGCCGAAGCCGCCGCCGACGCGCATCTCCCTCACACTCCCCGCGATCCGCGCGGCGCGTGAGGTGTGGCTGCTGGCGGCGGGCGAGGACAAGGCGAACGCGGCGGCGATCGCCCTGTCGGGCGCCGGGGAGATCCAGGCCCCGGCCGCGGGCGCGTACGGCAGGTCGCGGACACTGTGGCTGCTCGACTCGGCGGCGGCGTCGCAGCTTCCGCGGAGCCTCTATCCGCCCGCGTCGCCCTGACGAGTCGTCGGC
>NZ_JBSGZO010000111.1:0-20830 GCF_053611045.1 Streptomyces sp. NPDC054841
GCTGGACACGATCTCCGGCGACTCGGCGCGCGAGGCGTGGGCGACGGCCGGCCGGCTGCTGGCTGCCGGCCGATCCGGGCACGGAGACCGTGGCCACGACGCAGCAGGAGCTCGGCCGGAGCGATTCGGCCGGCCGACAGCGGATGCCGCCCGCTGCTGCTCTGCGTCCCGGCAGCGAACGGCCGCCCGGCCTCGGCCCCGGGCTGCGCCCCGCTGCTGGTGGCGGGCGGGCCGGAGCCCCGGCCGGCCGCCATGGGCGGGTAGGCCCGAAGGGGCCTACCGGGGCCCTGCCCCATGGACGCGAGGAGGCCACCGCGGCCACCATGGCCTCATGGCTCACGACACTGCTCGTACGCCCCCGCCCCCATCCCCGCCGCTGCCGCCCACCGCCGAAGTCGTGATCATCGGTGGCGGGGTCATCGGAGCGAGCATCGCCTTCCATCTCGCCGAGGCCAAAGTCCGCGAGGTGCTCGTCCTGGAGCGCGACACACCCGCGTCCGGCTCGTCCGGCAAGCCGATCGGCGGCGTGCGCGCCCAGTTCTCCGATCCGCTCAACATCCGCCTCGGGCAGCGCAGTCTGCGGGCCTGGCGGGAGTTCACGGAGCGCCCCGGCGCCGACGTGGGTCTTCAGAGCGTCGGGTATCTCTTCCTGCTGGGCCGCGACGAGGAAGCCGCTGCGTTCCGCGAGGCCGCGGCCGTCCAGCGGGAGCTGGGCGTCCGGAGCCGCGTCATCAGTCCCGGCGAGGCCCATGAGCTGTGCCCGTACATCGATCCGTCCGGGATCGTGGCCGCCGCCTACTCCCCCGACGACGGCTACGCCCTGCCCAAGGCCGCTGTCCTCGGCTATCTCCGGGCGGCCCGCGACCTCGGCGCGACCGTACGCACGCACTGCACCGTCACCGGCATCGAGCGCGACGGCGACACGCTGCGTGCCGTGCACACCACGTCCGGCACGGTCCGCGCCGGGACCGTGATCTGCGCGGCCGGAGCCTGGTCGGCCGCGGTCGGGGACATGGCCGGGGTGCGGCTCCCGGTCACCCCACTGCGCCGCCAGATCGCCCTCACCGGCCCGCTCACCCCACATCCGCCCCGCATCCCCTTCACGCTCGACTTCGGCTCGACGCTGTACTTCCACAACGACGACGCGGGCGGCCTGGTCCTCGGCCTGTCCGATACTCGCCAAGCACCCGGCTTCGGGCGGGAGTTCACCGAGGAGTGGCTGGAGCCGTTCCGCGAGGCCGCCGCCCGCCGCGCCCCCGCGCTCGCGGAGCTGAAGCCGGCGGGCGGCTGGGCGGGGCTGTACGAGATGACCCCGGACCGCAACGCGCTCATCGGCGAGGCACCGGGAGTCTCCCGGTTCCTGTACGCCACGGGCTTCTCGGGGCACGGCTTCCTGCAGGCGCCCGCGGTCGGCGAGATCGTGCGCGATCTGTGGCTGGGCCGGGAGCCGTTCCTCGACGTGGGTCCGCTGGCGGCGACCCGCTTCGAGGGAGCCCGTGCCGCCCGCCCCGAGGCCCACGTCATCTGACCGCCCCGACCGGCTCAGGAGGTCCGCATGGTTTCCACCGTCCCCACCTGGCAGCTGCGCGCCGCGTTCGCCCGGCGGCTCTCCGCGATGTACGGGACCGAGGTCCCCGCCTACACCACGCTGGTCGAGGTGGCCGGACAGGTGAACGACACGGTGATGCGGGCGGCCGGCGAGAGCGCTGAGCGGCTCGGCAGCATCGAGCGGGTCACGGCGGAGCGGCACGGAGCCATTCGCGTCGGCACCCCGCGCGAACTGCGGCAGGCGGCGCAGATCTTCGCCGCTCTCGGGATGGAGCCGGTCGGCTTCTACGATCTGCGGGACGCCGCGGCCAGCGCCGTACCGGTGGTGTCGACGGCGTTCCGGCCGGTCCTGCCCGCGGAGCTGGACCGCAATCCGTTCCGGGTGTTCACGTCGATGCTGACCCCGGCGGACCGCCGCTTCTTCGACGCGGATCTGGAGAAGCGCCTGGAGGCGTTCCTCGGGCGCCGGGCGCTCTTCCCTCCCGAGCTGCTGGAGCTGGCGGAGTGCGCCGAGCAGGAGGAGGGCCTCCCCGAGGACCGGGCCGAACGGTTGCTGTCGCTCGCGGTCGCCGCGTTCGAGCTTTCCCCGGAGCCGGTGGACCGGGCCTGGTACGCGGAGCTGGAGAAGGTGTCCGCGGTCGCCGCCGACATCGGCGGGGTGACCAGCACCCACATCAACCACCTCACTCCGCGGGTGCTGGACATCGACGATCTCTACCGGCGGATGGAGGACCGGGGGATCACGATGATCGACCGGATCCAGGGGCCGCCGCGCTGGGACGGCCCCGATGTGCTGCTGCGTCAGACGTCGTTCCGGGCGCTGGCGGAACCCCGCACCTTCCGGGAGGCCGACGGCACGACCACCACAGGCTCACTGCGCGTGCGGTTCGGCGAGGTCGAGGCCCGGGGCATCGCGCTCAGCCGCGAGGGCCGCGCGCTGTACGACCGGCTCGTCGACGGCCCGGTCGAGGAGTGGGCCGCGCACTTCCCGCACACGGAGCGCCAACTGGCCGTGGACGGGCTGGGGTTCTTCACGTACAAGGCCGTGCACGACCGGCCGCGCGACGGCAGGCGCCCACCGGACGATCTCGCCGGCCTGCTCGCCGGAGGCTGGGTGACGGCTCGCCCCATCGTCTAC
This sequence comes from Streptomyces sp. NPDC054841, assembly GCF_053611045.1. NCBI lineage: Bacteria > Bacillati > Actinomycetota > Actinomycetes > Kitasatosporales > Streptomycetaceae > Streptomyces > Streptomyces sp. NPDC054841. The sequence goes on from NZ_JBSGZO010000111.1 coordinate 2,687, forward strand.
GAGGATTTCCTGCCGCGTTCGGCGGCCGGCATCTTCCAGTCGAATCTCACCGACCCGGGCGCCCGTGACACGGCCCAGGAGGGAACCCATTACGACCAGCAGGGGATGTCCGAGGCGATCGGACGCACCGTGCACGACCCCTTCGACCTGTACGCCGCACAGCAGGACGGCTCGCTGGGCCGCGCCCGCGGCGCCCTGATGGAGGCATGAGCGGCATGAACCGAGGAGAGCGACGCATGTCCACCACCGCACTGCCCGACACGGACGCGCTGCGGACGCGGGCCGCGCAAGCCCTGCGCCGCTGTGGCGTCGCGCAGCCGACCACAGGCCAGGGAGTCGTCGCCCGTACGCCGCTGACGGGCGGGACGCTCTTCACGCTGCCCGCCACCACGGCCGAGGGGGCCGGCGCGGCGATCGACGCGGCGCACAGCGCGTTCCTGGAATGGCGCACGGTCCCGGCGCCGCGCCGGGGCGCGCTGGTCAAGCGGCTCGGTGAGCTGCTCACCGAGCACAAGGAGGATCTGGCGGAGCTCGTCACCATCGAGGCCGGGAAGATCCACTCCGAGGCGCTCGGCGAAGTACAGGAAATGATCGACATCTGTGAGTTCGCGGTCGGTCTCTCCCGGCAGCTGTACGGCCGCACGATGGCGTCCGAGCGGCCCGGCCACCGCCTGTCCGAGAGCTGGCATCCGCTGGGCGTGGTCGGGGTCATCTCCGCGTTCAACTTCCCGGTGGCGGTGTGGTCGTGGAACACGGCGATCGCTGTGGTCTGCGGTGACACCGTGGTCTGGAAGCCCTCGGAGCTGACCCCGCTCACCGCGCTGGCCTGCGACGCGCTGCTCCGCCGGGCGGCCTCCGACGCCGGCGCGCCCGAGGGCGTCCATCACCTGCTGCTGGGTGACCGGGAGTGCGGCGAGTGGCTGGTCGACGACGCCCGGGTGGCGCTCGTCAGCGCCACCGGGTCGGTCCGGATGGGCCGGGAGGTGGCACCGCGGGTGGCCGCGCGCTTCGGCCGCTGCCTGCTGGAGCTGGGCGGGAACAACGCGGCCGTGGTCACCCCGTCCGCCGACCTCGATCTGGCGGTACGCGGCATCGTCTTCTCGGCGGCCGGGACCGCCGGGCAGCGGTGCACCACCCTGCGCCGGCTCATCGTCCACGAGGACATCGCCGACGAGCTCATGGAGAAGATCGTCCACGCGTACGGTCAGCTTCCGATCGGTGATCCTTTCGACGCCGGCACGCTGGTGGGTCCGCTGATCTCGACGGCGGCGTACGACGCGATGGCCAAGGCACTGGAGGCGGCGCAGTCGAACGGCGGAAAGGTGCTGACGGGCGGCGACCGGCGGCTCGCTGAGGCGGCGCCCGAGGCCGCCTATGTCCGTCCCGCGGTGGTGCGGATGCCGGCGCAGACGGCGATCGTGAAGTCGGAGACTTTCGCGCCGATCCTGTACGTCATGACCTTCCGGACGCTGGACGAGGCGATCGAACTGCACAACGGCGTCCCGCAGGGGCTGTCCTCGTCGATCTTCACGCAGAGCCAGCGAGAGGCGGAGCGGTTCCTGGCCGCGGACGGTTCCGACTGCGGGATCGCCAACGTGAACATCGGCACCTCGGGCGCCGAGATCGGCGGCGCGTTCGGCGGTGAGAAGGAGACGGGCGGCGGACGGGAGTCGGGCTCGGACGCGTGGCGCGCGTACATGCGCCGGGCGACGAACACGGTGAACTACTCGGACGATCTGCCGCTCGCGCAGGGCGTCAACTTCCTCTGAGCACTGGATCGATCCCTGCGGGATGATCCACGACACCCCGAGAGTTAGTAGAAGCGTGAACAACTTCGGGGTGCGAGACGTGGACGTGGTCGTGATCGGCGCCGGACAGGCAGGGCTGTCCGGCGCTTACCATCTGCGGCGTGCGGGACTGCGCCCGGACGTCGACTTCGTGGTCCTCGACCACGCCCCACGACCCGGCGGTGCCTGGCAGTTCCGCTGGCCGTCGCTGACGTACGGCAAGGTCCACGGCATGCACGCACTGCCCGGCATGGAGCTGACCGGAGCCGACGACAGCCGCCCGTCCTCCGAGGTCGTCGGCGAGTACTTCACGTCGTACGAGGACACCTTCGGCCTGCGCGTCCACCGGCCGGTCCATGTGCACGCGGTGCGCGAGGGCGAGGGCGGCCGGCTGCTGGTCGAGACGTCAGAGGGTACGGAGGGTACGGGGCGTGTGTACGCCACGCGCGCGCTGATCAACGCCACCGGCACCTGGGACCGGCCGTTCTGGCCCCGCTACCCGGGACAGGAGACCTTCCTCGGGCGCCAGCTGCACACGGCGGACTATCCGGGGCCGGGGGCGTTCGCGGGCCGGCGGGTGATCGTGGTGGGCGGCGGGGCCTCGGGGACCCAGCATCTGCTGGAGATCGCGGAGGTGGCGGCGGAGACCACGTGGGTGACGCGCAGGCCGCCGGTTTTCCGCGAGGGACCCTTCGGCGAGGTGCAGGGCCGTGAGGCCGTGGCCATGGTGGAGGAGCGCGTACGGCGTGGCCTGCCACCGCTGAGCGTGGTGTCGGTGACCGGCCTGCCGCTCAACGACTCGATACGCCGCGCCCGCGCGGAAGGCGTACTGGACCGGCTGCCGATGTTCGACCGGATCACGCCGACCGGGGTGGCCTGGGACGACGGCCGCACGGTCGACGCGGACGTCATCCTCTGGGCCACGGGCTTCCGCGCCGCGATCGACCACCTGGCGCCGCTGAAGCTGCGCGAGCCGGGGGGCGGGATCGCGGTGGAGGGCACGCGAGCGGTACGGGACGAGCGCATCCATCTGGTCGGCTACGGCCCGTCGGCCTCGACGATCGGCGCCAACCGGGCAGGCCGGTCCGCGGTCCGCGAGATCAAGCGCCTGCTGGACCGCACCCGGCCACCGGCTCCCGGGTCCGAGCAGCGGCCTGCTGGGCTCCAGCAGCGGCTTCGTTCAGCCGTCCCGGAACCGGCCGGCGAACCGGACACGGCCGGCGTGCCTGGGCAGGCAGGTCCGCCGGCGCAGGCAGGTCCGCGGACCGGGCCGGCCCTGGTGAGCGAGCCGTTCTGAGCCGTCGTCCCAGGGGGCCGGGGTGCCGGGGCTCGCGCCCGGTCAGCCCGACGCGGACGCGGACGCCGCCGCGGCCTCGCGGTTCGCGTTGAATTCCACGACGTTCTTGCGATGTTCCTCGTAGTCGGCGGTGAAGCGTGTATCGCCGGGTGCGACGGTGACGAAGTACAGCCAGTCCCCCGGCGTCGGGCTGACCGCCGCCTTCATGGCGGCCTCGCCCGGGTTCCCGATCGGGGTGGGCGGCAGGCCCTTGCGACGGTAGGTGTTGAACGGGTTGTCGATCTGCGTGTCCTGGCGGCTGATGTCCAGTTTGGAGCGATTCAGCGCGAAGTTGAGGGTCGAGTCCATCTGCAGTGGCATGTCCTGCACGAGACGGTTGCGGACGACGCGGGCCACCTTCCCCATGTCCGCGAGGGTGTCCGCCTCGGCCTGCACGATGCTGGCGACGGTCACGGCCTGATAGAGCGTCATACGGTTGCGCTGTGCCCCGCTGCTGACGGGCGATGTGCCGAAGCGATGGCCCGCCGTGTTGACCATGAAGCTGAGCAGGCTCGCCGGGGTCGTCTTCGCATCGACCGGATAGGTGGCCGGGAAGAGATAACCCTCCGGGTTGCCCCGGGCGTCGGCGGGCAGCCTCAGCCGTGCGCCGGCGGCGACCGCCGCCTTCCGGGTGGTGCCGGCCGAAACGCCGAGCGCCTTGTCGACCGCGGCGTAGACCTGCGAGGACCGCCAGCCCTCGGGGATGACCAAGGTCTTCGGTCGCGTCTCCTGCTTGGGGGGCCGGGGCTCCTTCTGGAGCAGCGGAAGCAGTACGGCCGCGGCCGCTGCCGCCAGGCCGGCCACACCCACGACCAGTACCAGTCGGCCACGGCGCGTCAGGCGTACCCTGCGCCTGCGCCTGGCCTTCGGGAACTCGTTCCTCATATGGGCACGCTAACCCGGAGCCGCCGCGCACACCGGAATGCGCGCCGCCGCTCCCGCCGAGGAAGCGACGGATACGGCTCCGGCGCTCAGGACGTGGCCGGTGCCAGCTCGTCGTCCCTGCGCACCAGGGCCGCATACCGGCCGTCCTGGTCGAGCAGTTCCTCGTGCGAGCCGCGCTCGGCTATGCGGCCCCTGTCGAGGACGACGATCTGGTCCGCGTCCCGCACGGTGGAGAGCCGGTGGGCGATCGTGATGGTGGTGCGGCCCGCCGACAGGGCATCGATCGCCTGTTGCACCGCATACTCCGTACGGGTGTCGAGGGCGCTGGTCGCCTCGTCCAGAATGAGCACCGGCGGATCGCGCAGGATCGTGCGGGCGATGGCGAGGCGCTGCTTCTCGCCACCCGAGAAGCGGTATCCACGCTCGCCGACCAGGGTGTCGTAGCCATCGGGCAGGGACGCGATGTGGTCGTGGATCTGCGCCGCACGCGCCGCCGCCTCGATCTCCGCCTCGGTGGCGTCGGGCTTGGCGAAGCGCAGATTCTCGGCGACGGAGGCGTGGAAGAGGTACGTCTCCTGGGAGACGACGCCCACCGCCCGGGAGAGTGTGTCGAAGTCGAGGTCGCGGACGTCGACCCCGTCGAGAGTGACCCGTCCGTCGGTGACGTCGTAGAGCCGGGGGACGAGATAGCTGAGCGTGGACTTGCCGGATCCGGTGGGTCCGACGACGGCCAGGCTGTTGCCGGCGGGCACGGTGACGTCGATGCCGTCGAGTGTCCGCCCGCTCCTCTCGTCGTAGCTGAAGCCGACGTGCTCGAAGCGCACTTCGCCGCGGATCTTCTCCAGCCGCACCGGCTTCTCCGGTTCGGTGATGTCCACCGGCAGGTCCAGGTACTCGAAGATCCGTTGGAAGAGGGCGAGCGAGGTCTGTATCTGCACACCGGTGGAGAGCAGGCTGACAGCCGGACGGAAGAGGCCCTGCTGGAGCGAGACGAAGGCGACGAGCGTACCGATCGAGATCGTGGCCCCGCCGGTCTGCAGGGTGAGTCCCGCGGCCCAGTAGAGCATCGCGGGCATGGCGGCCATGACGATGCCGATCGTGGCCATCCGCCACCGCCCGGCCATGCTGGAGCGGACCTCCAGATCGACCAGGCGCTCGGACTCGTCGGCGAAGGACCGGGTGAGCGAGTCGGCGCGGCCCATCGTGCGGCCGAGGAGAATGCCACTGACCGACAGCGATTCGGTGACCGTCGCGGCCATGGCGGCCATCTGCTTCTGCCGCTGCGTCGTGATCGTCTTGCGCTCCCGGCCGACCCTGCGGCTGATCCAGACGAAGATCGGCAGCAGGAGCAGGGACACGGCGGTGAGACGCCAGTCCAGCGCGAGCATCGCGACGATCGTGGCGACGACGGCTGTCAGATTGGAGACCAGGGACGTCGCGGTGGAGGTCACGGTCGCCTGCATGCCGCCGATGTCGTTGGCGATGCGCGACTGGACCTCGCCGGTGCGGGTCCTGGTGAAGAAGGCGAGCGGCATCCGCTGCAGCTGGGCGTAGACGCCGGTCCGCAGATCGTGCATGACACGCTGGCCGACGGTGGTCGAGACCAGGGTCTGCAGCACGCCGAAGACGCTCGTCATCACGGCGGTGAGGATCATGCCGAGGGCCAGCAGCGACAGGAGGCCCGTGCGGCCCTGCGGGATCGCGGTGTCGAGGATCTCGCGGAGCAGGAACGGCGAGGCTACGGAGACGAGTGACGAGGCGCCGACGAGCAGCCCGACGAGGGCGAGCCGGCCCCGGTACGGGCGGAACAGCCGGAGGATGCGCCGCACCTGTGCGGGCTGCTCCGGCCGCGAGGGATCGAGCGGGCGGTCGGGGGGTGTCCAGGACGGACCGTCATGAGGGCGCATGGGCTCCTTCTGTGTCTGCTTCTGTGCCTGCTGCTGCGTCTGCTGCTCTGATCGATCTTCCGACCGGCTTGCTCACTGATCCTGCTACTGCGGGCGCGGGACGGCGAACCGGTTCGAGGATCCTAGCTCACTGTTACCTATGCTCACAATGAGCCTGGTCCTGATATTGTTCCCCCATGACCACCCCCATCCCCGCTGCCGACGCGGACGGCCTGCTGGCCGAGCAGCTGCTGCGGCTCACCCGCCGGCTCCACCGCATCCAGAAGCGACATCTGGAGCCGGTCGGCATCACCCCCGCGCAGTCCCGGCTGCTGCGCGTCGTCGCGCACTACGACGGGGCCCCGCGGATGGCTGATCTCGCCGCCCGGCTGGAGGTCGTGCCGCGTGCCGTCACCACTCTGGTCGACGGACTCGAGGCGGCCGGCCGGGTCCGGCGCGTACCGGATCCGACCAACCGCCGGGTCGTGCGCATCGAGCTCACCGAGAGCGGCCGCGCCACCCTCAGGCAGCTGCGCAGCGCGCGCCGGGCCGCCGCGGAGGACATCCTGGCTCCACTGACCGTCGATCAGCGCGAGGTGCTCGGCGGGCTGCTGTCCGCTCTGGTCGACGGAGGGCCCGAGCCCCGCTGTTAGGGCCTGGCACCGGCCCCTCAGCAGCGTCGGCGGTCCTGCGTCACCATCCCCTGGACGGTCCGCAGGCTGCGGTCGTAACAACCGCCCGGCGCCACCGTGCCGTACAGCCGGTAGTGCTCCGCCGTCGTACCGACCGCATGTCGCTGATCGCGCGGAACATTCGCCGTGTACGTGGCATCGCCCTCGTACGCGTCGTCGAGCCGGGACCAGGCGATGCGTTTCCCGCCGCGCAGCACCACGGTGTCGGCCCGGTCCCCGAGCGTGAGCAAGGTCCGCAGCCGGTCGCCCGCGCCAAGGGTCGTCTCCCCGTCCATCGTGTACGTCCGGTCGGTACGGGTCGTGGTCCTGCCCGAGGTCACGGTCTCGTGGTCCGTCCAGGTGGCCCGGAGCGCGTCCGGGTTCTCGGCCTCGCCCCAGCGGTGCACGGAGTCGTGGGCGAGCGACCGGGTGACGGTGGTGGTGGTCCGCCCGTGCGAGGTGTTCAGATGTCCGGCGACGGTCAGCCGGTGGCCGGCCCCGGTGTCCAGCCGGTTCGGCGAACCGGGTGTGTACACGGAGGAGTTGGCGAGTGCGCCCTCCTCGTGACGGGTCAGGGCGCCGGTGACCACACTGCGGCCCTCGTCCTGCCAGATCAGCACATTGGTGGGCGTGCTCCAGCCGGTCTGCCCGGCGGGCACTCCTGCGACGGACACCTCGACGCGGTGCGGGCGGCCGTCGTTGAGCCGCGCGGCGAACGGCGTCAGGTCGTACTGGACGGGCTTGATGTCGAAGGCGCGCGGCTCCGGAATCACGTACCAGAGAAAGGGATTGGACCAGCCTCCGGTCCATACGGTCGGAAACGGCGCCGCGATGCCGGCGAGTTGTCCGTCGACCCTGATCTGCACCTCGCGGTACGGGCCTTCGTCCGCCTTGCAGGAGTACGGCGCCGGGTCCGGGACGGTCATGTACCAGTACTCCTCGCAACCGCCGCCCGAGCCGGTGGCGTACACCTCGGCGACGATCCGCTCGGAGTTGCGCGGCATGGTGATGGTCGTGCCGTCGAGCGGGAGCACCCGGTCGGGGACAGCGGCCGGCCGGGTGCGGCCCTCCGCCGCGTAGAACGTGAGGGTCACCTTGACGTCGATGACTCCGGTGTAGGTGTCGTCGACGACGTTGCCGATGAGCATCTCGACCGGCTGTGCCCGGCGCAGGATGTCGCTGTAGCGGGTGACGTCCTTCTCGACGGACCAGGTGATGCCGTCGGGCGAGGGCTGCGGAGTGGAGGTACGGAAGACCTCGACGCCGCCGACCGTGAGATGGCCGAGCCGGTCGTACTGGCGGCCCTTGACGCTGCCGTCGAGCCGCAGCACCACCTTGCTCCAGGTGCTGCCACAGCCCTTGGGCGGTGTGTAGCCGCCCTTGTACGGCGTGAAGTCGCGGAACTGCGCCTCGGCGAGGGTGATCCCGCAGGACGTGGTGGACGGCCGGGTGACGGGTGGCGCGGCGGTGACCGGGTCGTGCCAGTCGCTGCCGAACTCGGCCGGTGGGCTGTCCGCGGCGGCAGGGTTCGCACCGAGCAGCGATCCGGCGGCCAGCACCACCCCCGCGATCATGGACATGATCTGTCGTCGTCTCATGCGTCGGGAGTGAAGCGTGAGGGTTGCGCGGGCGCCAGGGGCGGCGGCGGATCATGGCCTGTTCTGCGCCATGCGACGCGAAAATCGTTTGCAGCGACCGACTGCGGAGAGCGAACCTTGCACGTCCGAGGCGCTCTTCCGAACGATCTGGGATGTCATGCAGATTCGCGATCTTCCGTATCTCGATCCCGGAGTACCGGACGTCCGGTCGGGACTCAGGTTCCTGATCTGGCTCGGGCGCAAGCAGCTCGGCGGCCAGCTCAAGTCACTCGCCTGGGGCATGCTGCACTTCGTCTCCGTCATGGTCCTTCCGTACGGCGTCGGACTCGCCGTCCAGGCGGTCGTCGAGCGCTCGGGCACCGGACTCGCCCTCGCGGGCGGACTGATCGCCCTCGCCGCGGTCGGCATCGCGGGCGGTGACACGATGCTCCACCGCACGGCGGTCACCAACTGGATCACTGCCGCGGCCCGGGTCCAGCAGTTGCTGGCGCGCAGGACCGCCGCGCTGGGCTCCGCACTCACCCGGCGGGTCGCCGCCGGTGAGGTCGTCGCGGTCTCCACCGGCGATGTCGAGAAGATCGGCTGGTTCGTGGAAGCCGTCTCACGGTTCCTCGCAGCGGCCCTCACCATCGTCGTCGTCTGTGCGGCACTCCTGGTCTACCAGCCGGCGCTCGGCGTGCTGGTCGCGATCGGCGTCCCGGTCCTGGCGCTCGGCGTCCTGCCGCTGCTGCCCCGGGCCACCCGGCTCGCCGACGTCCAGCGCGAGAAGGCGGGCAAGGCCACCGAGCTGGCTTCCGACACCGTCGCGGGCCTGCGGGTGCTGCGCGGCATCGGCGGCGAGGAGCTGTTCCTCACCCGCTACCGGCGCGCCTCGCAGGAGGTGCGCAGGGCCGCCGTCCGCAGCGCCCGGATGTGGTCGCTGATCACGGCGCTGCAGGTGCTGCTGCCGGGTCTGCTGCTCATCGCCGTGGTCTGGTACGGCATCGGGCTCGTCCGCGACGGCCGGATCGAGGTCGGTGAACTGGTCACCGTGTACAGCGCGGTGATGCTCCTGACCTATCCCCTGCGGCATTTCGAGGAGATCGCGATGGCGTACTCCTTCTCCCGGCCGTCGGCGCGGCGCGCGGCGCGCGTGCTGTCGCTGGAGCGCGCGACGGGCGGGGCCGCGGGCACTTCCGACGCGGTGCCCACGGGTGAGCTGTACGACCCGGCCACCGGGCTGCTGGCCCCGGCCGGGGCGCTGACCGCCGTCGTGTGCGGCGACCCGGACGCGGCGGGGCGGCTCGCCGAACGGCTGGGCGGCCACCCCGCGGAGCCGGAGGGGCTGCCGTCCGTGCTGCTCGGCGGGGTGGCGCTGGAGGAGCTGCCGCTGGACGCCGCGCGGGCCGCGGTGCTGGTCCAGGACAAGGACCCGGTGCTGCTGTCGGGGAGCCTCAGGGAGCTGCTCGACGTGCCCACCTCCGGTGCGGTCCCGGCGGAGGCGGCCCTGGCCGCGGCCGAGTGCGGCGATGTGCTCGACGCGCTGGCGCAGGCCTCCCTGGACGGGGACCCGACGGCCGCGACCGTCACCGAGCGCGGCCGCTCGCTCTCCGGTGGGCAACGGCAGCGGCTGGCCCTCGCCCGGTCGCTGGTCGCGGACCCGGAAGTGCTGGTGCTCGACGAGCCGACCTCTGCCGTCGACTCGCACACGGAGGCACGGATCGCCGACGGTGTGCGGGCGCTGCGCGCAGGTCGGACGACCGTCGTGTTCACCTCCTCGCCGCTGCTGCTCGACCGTGCGGACCGGGTCGTCCTGGTCCACGAGGACGCGGTCGCGGCGGTCGGGGTGCACCGCGAGCTGCTGCACGAGGAGCCGCGCTACCGGGCGGTGGTGACCCGCGAGACGGAGGCGGAGCAGCTCGCCCTGAGCCAGGGGCTCGGCGAAGCCGAGGTCGAAACCATCGACACCATCGACGTCATCGAATCCATCGACGCCATCGACATCGAGGAGACGGCATGATCGGCGTCGCGCCGCCGGAATACGACCCGGCGGCCCCCCGGACGGCGACCACCCTGCCGGTGGGCACGCCGGAGACCGTACGGTCCTACGTGCGCGAGCTGCTGCGGCGGCACCGCCGCGCGTTCGTGCTGCTCATCGTCGTCAACACGGTGGCTGTCGTGGCCTCGATGGCCGGGCCGTGGCTGCTCGGCTCGCTGGTGGAGCGGGCGGCGGACGGCGCGCGCGAGCTCCATCTGGAGCGCACGGCCGCGCTGTTCGCGGTGGCGCTCGTCGTCCAGGCCGTGTTCGTACGGCTGGTGCGGCTCCGCGGGGCGATGCTCGGCGAGCGGATGCTGGCGGATCTGCGCGAGGACTTCCTCGTACGGTCGGTGGGGCTGCCGCCCGGCGTGCTGGAACGTGCCGGTACGGGCGATCTGCTGTCCCGGATCACCACGGACATCGACCGACTGGCGAACGCGATGCGCGAGGCCGTGCCGCAGCTGACGATCGGGGTGTTCTGGATCGTGCTGCTGCTCGGCGGCCTCACCGTGACCGCGCCGCCGCTCGCGCCGGCCGTGCTGGTGGCGGTGCCGGTGCTGGTGATCGGCTGCCGCTGGTACTTCAAGCGGGCGCCGTCGGCGTACCGTTCGGAGGCCGCGGGGTACGCGGCCGTGGCCGCGGTGCTCGCCGAGACCGTCGACGCGGGGCGGACCGTGGAGGCGCACCGGCTCGGGGCGGCGCGGGTGGCGCTGTCGGACCGGCGCATCAAGGAGTGGACCGCCTGGGAGCGTTACACCCTGTGGCTGCGGTCCGTGCTCTTCCCCGTCATCAACGTCACCCACGCGACCGTGCTCGGTTCAGTGCTGATGATCGGCGGGGTCTTCGTGCTGCAGGGCTGGATCGGCATCGGGCAGCTGACCACGGGCGCGCTGATCGCGCAGATGATGGTCGACCCGGTGAACCTGATTCTGCGCTGGTACGACGAGCTCCAGGTGGCGCAGGTGTCGCTGGCCCGGCTGGTGGGCGTCCGCGAGATCGAGCCGGACGCGGGTGACGGGAAGGTGCGGCCGGAGGGTCGCGCGGTCCGCGCGGACGAGGTGCACTTCGGGTACCGCGAGGGTGTCGACGTGCTGCACCGCGTCTCCCTGGACGTCCCTCCCGGCACCAGGCTGGCGCTGGTCGGCCCTTCCGGTGCGGGCAAGTCGACGCTGGGCCGGCTGCTCGCGGGGATCTACGCCCCGCGCACCGGCCGGGTCACGCTCGGCGCTGCCGAGCTGTCCCGGATGCCGGCGGAGCGGGTGCGGGAGCATGTGGCGCTGGTCAACCAGGAGCACCATGTCTTCGTGGGCACCGTGCGCGACAATCTGCTCCTCGCCCGGGCGGGGGCGGAGGACGCGGAGCTGTGGGCGGCACTGGGTGCGGTGGACGCCGGCAGCTGGGCACGGGCCCTGGACGACGGCCTGGACACCGAGGTCGGCTCGGGCGGGCTCTCCCTGACCCCGGCACAGGCCCAGCAGATCGCCTTGGCCCGCCTGGTGCTGGCGGACCCGCACACCCTGGTCCTGGACGAGGCGACCTCCCTGCTGGATCCGCGCGCAGCCCGCCATCTGGAACGCTCGCTGGCCCGCGTCCTCGACGGCCGTACGGTCGTCGCGATCGCCCACCGGCTGCACACGGCGCACGACGCGGACGTGATCGCGGTCGTCGAGAACGGGCGGATCAGCGAACTGGGCAGCCACGACGAGCTGGTGGCGGCGGACGGGGCGTACGCGGCGCTGTGGCGCTCCTGGCACGGCTAGTTTCTCCGGGGGCTGATGCCCCCGGCTCCGCTGCCTCGACGCCCCACGGACGCGGTGCCGGGGGGATGCGGCGTGGGACGGGGCGTCAGGCCGATGGCGGGGCGGTGCCGGGCCGGCGGGAGATCCAGGCGCGGAGTGGAATGGCGGCCAGCCAGCAGAGCTGGGCGACTTGCGGTGAGACGAGGGTGAGCGGGACCGAGGCGGCGAAGACGGCCACCATCACCAGGCCCTCCAGGACGCCCATGCGCAGGCTCTCGCGCGGAACGCCCGGTTCGACCAGGTCCGGCCGGAAGAGGAGCCGCAGCGCCATGGCGGTGATCAGGGCCGAGGCGAGGGCGATCGTTCCCGCGTAGACCCCCGTCCCCAGAGCGGTGTCGCAGTACTCACTGATCAGCCGGGTCGGGAACGGCAGCCCGGCGATCACGGCCAGCAATGCCAGATACAGATAGACCAGCCAGGAGTCGAGCCGGACGACCCGGAAGAACAGGGCGTGCAGGCCCAGCCAGAGCACCCCGATGACGACGAAGCTCAGCAGAAACGCGCCCACGTCGGCGAGGGTGTCGTGGAGCGAGCCGCCGAGATCCGCGGCGGCCAGATCGTCGGGCACCTTGATGTCGAGGGCGAGCAGGGTGATCGCGATGGCGAAGACCGCGTCCCCGAAGGCGAGCAGCCGCTCCCGCCCGATGACCGTACCGGCGTCCTCGGCTCCCCGCTCACGTCCCGCTACGCTCACGGCCGGGACGCTACCCGGGGGTGCCGGGGCCGGCATCCGGCGCTGCGCCGAACGCCGGACACCTGACACCTGACACCTGACACCTGACACCTGACACCTGGTACCTGCCACCTGACGGCGACCTGACGCACCGGACGCCCGGCCGGGCGCACCGGGAGACCGACCTGACGAACCGGGCGATCCGCCGGCCTCAGATCACGTTCAGCGCCGCCGCGCCGCCGACGCCTCCCAGCAGCATGAACACCGGCATCAGCACCTTCAGCTCCACCCAGCTCCCGGCCCGGAAGCGCATGCCCTTCGGCGGGCCCACCGGGTACCAACGCTTGTTGCCGACCGGGATCGGCCAGAGGATCGGGCAGCCCGACACGGTCAGCGCGTCCCCGATGTCATGGACCAGGGCTCCGAGGACGACCGGCAGGCCGAGCCAGAGGTACTCCTGGCCGGGGCCGGTGAAGAGCCAGTCCGCACCGCTGCCCGGTTTGTCCAGAACGCCGGCCAGGATCCACGCACTGGTCGCGCCGAGCAGCCACACCAGCACATCGCTGGAGACCCTGGCCGCCCGCCACAGCAGCCCTTCCACGGCCAGCACCAGATGGATGAAGAGGATCGCGAGGACCGCCCAGCGCCCCCCGGTCATCGCCAGCACCGACGTGCCCGCACCTATGAGTACGGCCCACAGCCAGGTGTGCGTGAGCGTCCGGTGACCGCCCGTCCTGCGCTTGTCGCCCTGTTTCTTCGTCGCTTTGTAGACCGCGTACGAGAGCTTGTCGACCACCTCGCACAGGCCACGTGAGACCGGCCCGAAGGCCCGCGAGATCGTCGCCGCCTTGTGATCGAGGTCGGGCGCGAGAGCCGCACCCGCGCAGATCAGCGCGCCGACGACGAGAACGGGCCACGGCATCGGATGGTCCGCCGCGGCCGCCGCCGCTCCCACCCCCAGCCAGGCTGCCGCCCCGGACAGGGAGTGTGCCGGTCCCATCATGCTGTTCCCGCCCCATTTGTGTTGTCGTTGTGCTCAGTTGACGGGACAGGGTACCGGTCGCGATCTTCGTCCCGGCGGCCGGTTCCCGCATCGGGACCGAAGCCAGGCAAGATGGGGGCGTGACCCTTATCGATCAGCTGCCGCCGGATGCCGACCCCGATGCCCTCTTCGAAGCCTTCTCGTCATGGGCCGAGGACCGGGGCATCTCGCTCTACCCGGCCCAGGAGGAGGCGCTGATCGAGGTGGTCTCCGGGGCCAATGTGATCCTCTCCACCCCCACCGGCTCGGGAAAGAGCCTGGTCGCGGCGGGTGCCCACTTCGCGGCGCTGGCCCGGGACGAGGTCACCTTCTACACCGCGCCGATCAAGGCACTGGTCTCGGAGAAGTTCTTCGACCTCTGCAAGCTCTTCGGCACCGAGAACGTCGGCATGCTCACCGGCGACGCGTCGGTGAACGCGGACGCGCCGGTCATCTGCTGCACCGCCGAGGTGCTGGCGTCGATCGCGCTGCGTGACGGCAAGGGCGCGGACATCGGCCAGGTCGTGATGGACGAGTTCCACTTCTACGCCGAGGGCGACCGCGGCTGGGCCTGGCAGATCCCGCTCCTCGAACTTCCCCAGGCGCAGTTCGTGCTGATGTCGGCGACGCTCGGCGACGTCTCGATGTTCGAGAAGGACCTGACCCGGCGCACGGGCCGGGACACCGCCGTCGTGCGCTCGGCGACCCGTCCGGTGCCGCTCTCGTACGAGTACCGGACGACCCCGATCACCGAGACGCTGACCGAGCTCCTGGAGACCAAGCAGGCGCCCGTCTACATCGTGCACTTCACTCAGGCCCAGGCGGTCGAGCGGGCTCAGTCGCTGATGAGCATCAACATGTGCACGCGCGAGGAGAAGGACCAGATCGCCGAGCTGATCGGCAACTTCCGGTTCACCACCAAGTTCGGGCGCAATCTGTCCCGCTACGTACGCCACGGCATCGGCGTCCACCACGCCGGCATGCTGCCCAAGTACCGGCGCCTGGTCGAGAAGCTCGCCCAGGCCGGTCTGCTGAAGGTCATCTGCGGCACGGACACGCTCGGCGTCGGCGTCAACGTCCCCATCCGTACGGTGCTGTTCACCGCGCTCACCAAGTACGACGGCAGCCGTGTCCGTACGCTCCGCTCCCGCGAGTTCCACCAGATCGCGGGCCGCGCCGGCCGGGCCGGCTTCGACACCGCCGGATTCGTCGTCGCGCAGGCGCCCGAGCATGTCATCGAGAACGAGAAGGCGCTCGCCAAGGCGGGCGACGACCCGAAGAAGAAGCGGAAGGTGGTCCGCAAGAAGGCCCCCGAGGGCTTCGTCGCGTGGTCCCAGAACTCCTTCGAGAAGCTCATCGCCTCCGACCCCGAGCCGCTGACCTCCCGCTTCAAGGTCTCCCACGCCATGCTGCTCTCGGTGATCGCCCGCCCGGGCAATGCCTTCGACGCCATGCGCAAGCTGCTGGAGGACAACCACGAGCCGCGCAAGCAGCAGCTCAGGCACATCCGCCGGGCCATCGCGATCTACCGCTCGCTGCTCGACGGCGGCATCGTGGAGCGCCTCGACACTCCGGACGCCCAGGGCCGGATCGTCCGGCTCACCGTCGACTTCCAGCAGGACTTCGCGCTGAACCAGGCGCTGTCCACCTTCGCGCTCGCGGCCTTCGATCTGCTGGACCCCGAATCGCCGTCGTACGCCCTCGACATGGTCTCCGTCGTCGAGTCGACCCTGGACGATCCGCGCCAGATCCTCGCCGCCCAGCAGAACAAGGCGCGCGGCGAAGCGGTCGGCGCGATGAAGGCGGACGGCATCGAGTACGAGGAGCGGATGGAGCGGCTCCAGGACATCTCCTATCCGAAGCCGCTCGAAGAGCTGCTGTGGCAGGCGTACAACGTCTACCGGAAGTCGCACCCGTGGGTCGGCGATCACCCCGTCTCGCCGAAGTCCGTCATCCGTGACATGTACGAACGGGCACTGTCCTTCACGGAGTTCACGTCCCACTACGAGCTGGCGCGCACCGAGGGCATCGTGCTGCGCTATCTCGCGAGCGCGTACAAGGCCCTCGACCACACCATCCCGGACGATCTGAAGACCGAGGACCTGGAGGATCTGATCGCCTGGCTCGGCGAGATGGTCCGACAGGTCGACTCCAGCCTGCTCGACGAGTGGGAGCAGCTGGCGAACCCCGAGGTGGAGACCGCCGAGGAGGCCCAGGAGAAGGCCGACCAGGTCAAGCCGGTCACGGCGAACTCCCGGGCCTTCCGGGTGCTGGTGCGGAACGCGATGTTCCGGCGGGTGGAGCTGGCGGCGCTCGACCAGGTCGCCGAGCTGGGCGAGCTGGATGCCGAGTCCGGCTGGGACGAGGACGCCTGGGGCGAGGCGATGGACGCGTACTGGGACGAGTACGACGACCTGGGCACCGGACCGGACGCCCGCGGGCCGAAGCTGCTGTCCATCGAGGAGGACCCCGCGCACGGCCTGTGGCGGGTCCGGCAGACGTTCGCCGACCCGGGCGGCGATCACGACTGGGGCATCAGTGCGGAGGTCGATCTGGCGGCTTCCGACGAAGAGGGCCGGGCCGTGGTCCGGGTCACGTCCGTCGGCCAGCTATAGGTTGACCGTTCAAGCTCTCTGGAGCTCCGCTCACGTGACGAGGAGCCTGACATGACCAACCCCGCCGAGCGCCTGGTCGATCTGCTCGATCTGGAGCAGATCGAGGTGAACATCTTCCGCGGACTCAGCCCCAACGAGTCCTTGCAGCGCGTCTTCGGCGGGCAGGTCGCCGGACAGGCCCTCGTCGCGGCGGGCAGGACCACCGACGGCCAACGCCCGGTCCACTCGCTGCACGCCTACTTCCTGCGTCCGGGCATCCCCGGTGTGCCCATCGTCTACCAGGTGGAACGGGTCAGGGACGGCCGCTCGTTCACCACCCGCCGGGTCTCCGCGGTGCAGCAGGGCCGCACGATCTTCAACCTGACGGCGTCCTTCCACCAGCCGGAGGAGGCCGGCTTCGAGCACCAGCTGCCGCCGCGGCTGGACTTCCCGGACCCGGAGACGCTGCCGAGCATCAGCGACGAGGTCCGTGAGCATCTGGGTGCGCTGCCGGAGGCGCTGGAGCGGATGGCCCGCCGCCAGCCCTTCGACATCCGCTACGTGGACCGGCTCCGCTGGACCAAGGAGGAGACCAAGGACGCGGACCCGCGCAGCGCGGTGTGGATGCGCGCGGTCGGCCCGCTCGGCGAAGACCCGCTGGTGCACACGTGCGCGCTGACGTACGCGTCCGACATGACACTGCTGGACGCGGTCCGCATCCCCGTGGAGCCGCTGTGGGGGCCGCGCGGCTTCGACATGGCGTCCCTGGACCACGCGATGTGGTTCCACCGGCCGTTCAGGGCGGACGAATGGTTTCTGTACGACCAGGAGTCCCCGGTCGCCACAGGCGGCCGGGGACTGGCGCGCGGCCGGATCTACGACCGGCAGGGCCGGTTGCTCGTCTCGGTCGTGCAGGAGGGGCTGTTCCGCAGGCTGGGCGACTGACCGTCGCCCGGCGCGCGTTACTTCTTCACAGGGTCCAGGCAGAGGACGAACTTCTCGGCGTCCCACTCCTGCGCGAGCGCGGCCTCGCCGACGGTGCAGGAGTTGACGTCGAAGGTGTTCTCGATGACCTTGACGACCTTGTAGTTGGCGTCCTTGTCGTCACACTTCTTGGTCTCGACGTCAGGGTTGTTCTCCTTGCCGGTGACCTGGACGCAGTCGCCGACCTCGGCGCGCACCGGGGAGTTGAAGACGTAGCCGATGCCGAGCTTCACCACCACCGCGACGACGATGAGGACGACGACGCTGAGAAACTTCTTGAGCTTGCTCTTCTTGGCAGGCTCGGGCGCGGGGACGGGCACGGGCTGGCCCTGCGGGAACTGCGGGTCCTGCGGGTCCTGCGGGGCGGCGGGGGGCGTCGGAGCGCTCATCGGCGGTCTTCCTCGGGGTCGCATGCTGATCGAACGCGCGCACGCTACACGAAGAATAAGAATCACATAAACACGAGGTACGAAGGAGTCCAAGATGCCCCTGTATGGCATCCCATTGCGCACCCTGAGCGGCGACGAGACGTCACTCGCCGACCATCGCGGCAAGGCCGTGCTCGTGGTGAACGTGGCTTCCCGCTGCGGCCTGACGCCGCAGTACGAGGGGCTGGAGCGGCTGCAGAAAAGCTACGGCGACCGGGGCTTCACCGTGCTCGGCGTGCCCTGCAACCAGTTCGCCGGACAGGAGCCGGGCAGCGCCGACGAGATCGCCTCGTTCTGCTCGGCGACCTACGGGGTGACCTTCCCGCTGCTGGAGAAGGCGGACGTGAACGGCGAGAGCCGGCACCCGCTGTACGTGGAGCTGACGAAGGTCGCCGATGCGGACGGCGAGGCGGGTGACGTGCAGTGGAACTTCGAGAAGTTCCTGATCTCGCCGCAGGGCGAGGT
>NZ_JBSGZO010000112.1:0-20705 GCF_053611045.1 Streptomyces sp. NPDC054841
GTGGCATAGCGGGTGCCGGCCGCGGAGCCGGCCGGAACGGCCTGCTCGATGGCGTCGAGGTCGGACGCGGTGAGCGTCACGGCGCCAGCGCCGAGGGCCTCGGACAGGCGCTCACGGCGGCGGGCGCCGACGAGCGGCACGATGTCCCGACCCTGCGCGGCCACCCAGGCGATGGCGACCTGGGCGACCGTGGCGCCCTTGGTCTCGGCGATCTTCCGCAGCGCCTCGACCAGGCCGAGGTTGCGTTCGAGGTTGTCGCCCTGGAAGCGCGGGCTGACGCCGCGGAAGTCCTGGGCGCCCAGCTCGCGGTCCTTGCTCCAGTGGCCGGAGAGCAGACCGCGGGAGAGCACGCCGTAGGCGGTGATGCCGATGCCCAGCTCGCGGGCGGTGGGCAGGATCGTCTCCTCGATGCCGCGGGACAGCAGCGAGTACTCGATCTGCAGGTCGGCGATGGGGTGCACGGCCTGGGCCCGGCGCAGGGTGTCGGCGCCCACCTCGGACAGGCCGATGTGGCGGACGAGTCCGGCCTGGACCATCTCGGCGATGGCTCCGACGGTCTCCTCGATCGGCACCTTCGGGTCGAGCCGGGCCGGGCGGTAGATGTCGATGTGGTCGGTGCCGAGCCGGCGCAGGGAGTAGGCCAGGAAGTTCTTCACGGCGTCGGGGCGGGAGTCGTAGCCGTTCCAGCCGCCCAGGGCGTCGCGCAGCGCGCCGAACTTGACGCTGATCACGGCATTGTCGCGGTTGCGGCCGCGCAGTGCGTCGCGCAACAGCAGCTCGTTGTGACCCATGCCGTAGAAGTCGCCGGTGTCGAGCAGGGTGATGCCGGCGTCGAGTGCTGCGTGGACGGTGGCGATGGACTCGGCGTCGTCGGCCGGTCCGTACAGGTCCGACATGCCCATCAGGCCCAGTCCGAGGGAGGAGACTGCCGGGCCGCCGGTGCCGAGAGCGCGGGTGTTCACAGGGCGATCCAATCGGGTATTAGCGACGTTAACGTTGAGATGTTAGCGATGATGTCATCGATGCTAACAGGGTTCGGGTAGCGTTGATTCCATGACCGCCGAAAAACCTTCCGGGAGAAGTGCCGACACCCGCGAGCGGATCCTCGTCGCCGCCGCCGATCTGCTGGCGGAGGGCGGCAGCGACGCCGTCTCCACGCGGGCCGTGGTCCAGGCGGCGGGTGTCCAGGCGCCGACGCTCTACCGGCTCTTCGGCGACAAGCAGGGACTGCTGGACGCAGTCACCTCGTACGGGTTCGAGCGCTACCTGGCCGGAAAGCAGACCCTCGCGGCGACCGACGATCCGGTCGAGGACCTCCGGCGCGGCTGGGACCTGCACATCGACTTCGGCCTGACGCAGCCGTCGTTCTACGTCCTGATGTACGGCGCCATACGCCCGGGCGAGCCCCTCGCCGCCGCGGAGGAGGCCCACGCGATCCTGGTCGGCATGCTGGAGCGGGTGGCCCGGGCGGGCCGTCTGCGCCTCCCGGTCGGCGCCGCCGCCGAGATGGTCCAGGCCGCGGGCGTCGGCGTCGCCCTCACCCTGATCGCCACCCCGCCCGCCGCCCGGAGCACAGGACTGTCCGCCCGTACGCGCGACACCGTCATCGCCGCCCTCACCACTGGTCCTCGGCCGGACGACGGCGCGGACACCCCGGCCTCCCGTGCCGTCGCCCTCACCGCCGTCCTGCCGGACCTGTCCGAGACGCTCACGCCCGCCGAGGCCACGCTGCTCCGTGAATGGCTCCAGCGCATCGCGTCCGGGGGCACGGGCGAATGACGGTGCCGCCGGATGTGCGTCGCGCGGACCGGTAACGGGGGACGGCCTCCCGACGTCCGCTACGCAGGCGCTTCGCCGAGGCGCTGCTCGGTCCAGATCGTCTTCCCCTCGCCGCTGAAGCGCGTTCCCCAGCGCTCGGAGAGCTGTGCGACAAGGAGCAGCCCGCGGCCCCCTTCGTCGGTGGTGCGGGCATGCCGCAGGCGGGGTGCCGAGCTGCTGCCGTCGGAGACTTCGCAGGTCAGCGCGCGGTCACGGATCAAACGCAGTCGGATGGGGGCTCTGGCGTACCGGATGGCGTTGGTGACGAGTTCGCTCACGATGAGTTCCGTGGTGAACGCCTCCTCCTCCAGGCTCCAGGAGGTGAGCTGCCGGGCGGCGAGGGAACGGGCCGTGGCGACGACGGCCGGGTCGGCCGGCAGGTCCCACGAGGCGACGTCGTCGTCGCTCAACGCATGGATGCGGGCGACGAGCACGGCCGCGTCGTGGCGGGGTGTCCCGGGCAGCAGCCGTTAGGTGAGCACGCGGCAGATCTCCCGCACGGAGCCGGGCAGCCGGCACACGAGGCTTTCGAGCACGGCCCGTCCCGCGCCGCCTTCGTGGGCCTGGAGGAGCCCGGGGGTGTACAGAGTGACCAGCGCATCCTCGGGCAGGTCCAGCTCGGCCTTCCCGAACTGCTGCCCAGGACGGCCCAGCGGCTCGGAGGCCGGGAGATCGAAGGCCGCCACCGTCCCGTCCGGAGAGCTGACAACCGGGCCGGGATGGCCGGCTCCGGCCATGGTGCAGTGCCGGGAGACGGGATCGTAGATCAGATACAGGCAGGTCGAACCGGTCGCGTCCACCCGATGGGGCCCGCTGTCCACCTCAGGGGATCCGTTGTCCGCCCGCTCGGATCCCTCGGGGGAGTTGGTTCCCGCACGGCTGTCGGCGCCGGCCAGACGGAACACCAGGTCGTCGAGCCGGGCGAGCAGTTCGTCAGGCTCCAGGCCGAGGTCGGAGAGCGTATGTACGGCCGCGTGCAACCGCCCCATCATTGCCGCTGCCCCCATGCCGTGACCCGAGGAACTGCCGGCGACCAGAGCCACCCGGGCGCCGGACAGCGGGATGACGTCGACCCAGTCCCCGCCGGATCCGGCGTGGACGTACTCGTGGGCCACCTCGACGCCCTTGTGCTCGGGGAGTTCGTGCGGGAGCAGACTGCGCCGCAGGGCCAGCAGGGAATTGTGCTCGCGGACGTAGCGGCGGGCGTTGTCCAGGCATACGGCCGCGCGGCGGACGAGCCCCGTGGCCAGGGTCAGATCGTCCTGCTGGAAGGGGTCCCGTGGCCCCCAGCGGTAGAAGGTGACCACCCCCAGGACGAGGTCGTGGACGACCAGCGGCACGAGCATCAGTGAGTGAATCTTCTCCTCGAGAATGCGCCGCCCTCTGACGGGATCACGGAGAACCCAGTCGCTGTCGTCGCGCACCCGGCTGACCAGCCGCGGCCGCAGATCGCTCAGGGCCTCGGAAGACGGTGCCGCGAACGGGAAGGTACCGACCTCACCGACCTCGTAGGCGCCGGGAGGAAGGTCCGTCCCGTGGGACCGTGAAGCGGCCCGGCGCAGCACCGCGCCGGGACCGACCGGGCCGGGCTCGATCTCTCCGCCCAGCAGTACCGGCTCCAGCACTTCGACCGCGACGCCGTCGGTGAGACCCGGCACGACGACATCAGCCAGTTCCTGAGCCGTGCGGACCACGTCGAGGGTGGTTCCGATGCGGGCGCCGCCCTCCGCCAGCAGCGAGAGCCGCTCCTGCGCGCGGTGGCGGTCGGTGACGTCCACGGCCACGTCCGCGACTCCCAGGATCCGGCCGTCGGCGTCCTCGAGGCGGAACGCCGAGGCCGAATAGACATGCTCATGCCCGGGATCGCCCGGCGGGCGGCCGCGCTTCTCGAAGCCGATCACCGGCTCGCCCGACTCCAGCACCTTGCCCATCACCCGTTCCGCCTGCTCTGCCACGAGATCGGGCCACACCTCGGTGGGGCGACGGCCCAACGCCTCCGCGGCCGGCGCGCCCTGCATCCCTTCCGCGGCGGGGTTGAACCGCAGCAGTCGGAGCTCCGGGTCGAGTACGACCAAGCCCACGGGGGACTTGGTGAACAGCACCTCCAGAAGTGCCCGGTCGGCCTCCGGGTCCGTCCGGTCCCTGGGGCCGAGGAGAACGGCCCAGCGCGCCGCGGTGCCGTCGTCCGCCTCGGGGCGGACGGCCAGGAGGCAGCTCACCGGCCGGCCGTCGCGATGCCGCAGCAGGATCCGCCCGCTCGCCGGAACGGTCCCGGGATGCTCCGTGTCTTCCGGTTCCGCGGCGGCCCCCGCGTCCCGGGCCGTGGCCAGCAGAGCGGCCGCGGACGCGCCGACCACCTCGTCCGCCGGATAGCCGAGCAGCCGCTCCGCCGCCGCGCTCCACTCGGTGACCGTGCCTCGCGCGTCGACCACCACACGGGCCCAGTCCCGCGCCGGGAGTTCTTCGCGTTCGCCGCCGCCGTACGCGACGTCGGATGCACCCATGGACACCAGCCTCGCCCTGCGTCGACACCCCCTGTTCCCTCCCAGTCCCAGTGTTACCGCCCTGGGGACTGTCTGCGAGCAGACCGGCCCGCCAGGGCCCGGGCCGACGGCAAGTGCGGTCGATTCAGTCCTCCTCGGCGGCGGATTCCGCCGCGGCGGCAGCCGACTCCGCGGCATCCACCAGTTTGCGCATCTCCGTGACGTCCGACGGACCGGTCGTTGCCGACCCGCCGGCCGCCCCACTGCTCGTCCCGTCGCTGCGCTGCCCGCTGCCGCCCTGCCCACAGCCGGTGATGCCCGTGAGGCCGGTGAGGCATATGACGGCGACCGCGGCCGCGACGGCGGCGCGTCGCGGGGCCATCACTTCTCGGCCCCGTCGTTGTTCGCCTTGCACCAGGACTTCACCGAGGCCAGGTCCTTCTGGCGCTTCTCCAGCGTCGGAACGAGAGAACGGCGGAAGCTCAGCTTGTCGTTGAGATACGTCTCGATCTCGGTGTGACCGGCCTTCCTGGCGTTCTCGACGCGCTTCTCCAGCCGGCTGATCGACCCGCGTTGTGTCGCGTCGCCGTCGAGGCGGTCCAGAGCCCGCTCCAGCCGCTTCTCGATCTTCGGCACCCGCTTGCACAGTGCCTGCGCACCGTCACCGGCCGGCGTGCCTTCCGGCGAAGGTTTCCCGGTGTCGGCCGAGGCTGCGGCTGCCGTGGTGAACAGGGCTGCGACGGCGGTGAGAGCCAGGGCGGCGGTCTTGGCGGTCCTCATGACGGTGTACCTCCTGAAGCCGGGCGAGGCCCATGTGCCTGCCCGGCCAGAAGTTAGGAGCCGACTTTGTGGAAACCTTGTGGGTGCCGGGCCGTTCCGATCAGCCAGTCCCGGTCCGACGGCAACGTCGGCACGGTCTCTCCTCGCACGGGGAGGCGGACCTCGAACCGGGCGCCGTCGCCCGACGGCCGGTCCTGGACCCGGACGCGTCCCCGGTGCAGGGCCGTCTGCTGGGCGACGAGGGTGAGGCCGAGTCCGGAGCCGGGGCTGGCCGGTCCGCGCCGGAAGCGCTGGAACACCTCCTCGCGCTGCGAGGGCGGGATCCCGGGCCCCTGGTCGTCCACCGTCAGCACCGCGACCGGTGCCGAGCGGTGCCCGCCCGCTCGCAGCCCCACCTCGATACGGGCCCGGCCGTCGCCGCTGCGCCCATGGACCAGGGCGTTGGCCAGGAGGTTGTCGACGACTGTACGCAGTCCTGGCTCCCATCCGTACACGATGGGACGCGGCAGCATGCGCACACTGATCTCCGCCGTGGGATGTCTGCGCCGGGCATCGGCGACCGAGGCGTCGATCACCTCCCCGAGGTCCACCGGGCCGAACGCGTCGGCCTCCACCAGGTCGCCCCGGCCCAGTTCCCTCAGCATCACCAGCAGGCCCAGCAGCCGCGTGTGCTCACTGTGCAGATCCTTCAGTACCTCCGTCCGGTCCGCCGGTCCCAGTCCGGGGTGCTCGGTGAGGATGTCCAGATTCGTCTGCATGCTCATCAGCGGCGTACGCAGTTCATGCGCGGCGGCGGCCGCGAA
The DNA here is from genome assembly GCF_053611045.1 of Streptomyces sp. NPDC054841. Taxonomy (NCBI): domain Bacteria; kingdom Bacillati; phylum Actinomycetota; class Actinomycetes; order Kitasatosporales; family Streptomycetaceae; genus Streptomyces; species Streptomyces sp. NPDC054841. The sequence goes on from NZ_JBSGZO010000112.1 coordinate 5,885, forward strand.
AGACCGTGCGGTGGCCAGGGCGCCGGTGGTTCTGGCGGCCTGTTCGTCATAGCGGGCGAGCACGGTCTGCAAGGTCCGGGCGAGGTCGTCGACCTCGGTGACGCCCGTCGGGACGTGCTCGAGCCGCGCCGCGTCGGCCCTCGGGTCGAGTCCGCTCGTCCGTTGCTGGAGCCGGCGCAGCGGACGGCCGGCCCGGGAGGCGACCGCCAGACCCAGCAGGCCGGCCACCGGAGCGGCCAGCAGGGCCACGGTCACCACGCGCCTGCGGACGAGCGCCAGTTGGTCCCGGCTCGCGGCGTCGGGCGAGAACAGCCACAGCGTGCCGTCGACACCCGGCCGCGATCCTTGTACGCGCACCGACAGGACCCGCCAGCCGTCGTCCCCGTCCTCGACGGTCACCGGCCTGGCCGCGCTGCCCGGAAGGGCTACGGAAGCGCTGGGCTGAGGACCGCCCGAGACGGTTCCGTGGGGCCCGGCGAGCCGGATGCCGACATCCAGGGCCGAGGCGTACAACTGCCGCTCACGCGCCTGCTCGACCGCGGCCGGCCGGTCGGCCGCGGTGACCCGCAGCAGCCGGCGCGCGTCCCCGACGACCTGCGTCGCCCGCTCCCGCAGATGAGCGTCCTGCTCCGCGTGCAGATCGCGCGCGACGAGCTGGAGCAGCAGCCAGCCGGCCGCCAGCACCAGTACCGGCACCGTGATGCCGACGGCGAGCGCGATACGTGTGGACAGCCTCATGCGTCCGCCGCCTTGTCGTCGCAGCGCAGGACGAAGCCGACTCCCCGTACCGTATGGATGAGCCGCGCACGGCCGCCGCTCTCCAGCTTGCGCCGCAGGTAGCTGACGAAGGTGTCGACGGCATCGGTGCGGACGTCGAAGTCGTACCCCCAGACGCGGTCCAGCAGCTGATCCCTGGTCAGTACGATGCCCGCGTTGCGCGCGAGGACCTCCAGCAGCTCGAACTCGCGCCGGGTCAGCGACAGTGGCTCCCCGTCCAGGAGTACCTCGCGGGCCGCCGGATCGAGCACGAGCGGACCGACGCGCACCACGTCCGTGTCCCTGGGCGGCCGCCGGCGCAGCAGCGCCTCCAGCCGCAGCACCAGTTCCTGCAACGCGAACGGCTTGACCAGATAGTCGTCGCCACCTGCCTGCAGTCCCGCGATCCGGTCCGCTGTCTCGTCCAGCGCCGACAGCATCAGGACGGGCACGTCGTTGCCGTCGTCGCGCAGCGTCCGGCACACCTCGATTCCGTCGATGTCCGGCATGGAAATGTCCAGCACGAGGACATCGGCTGCCCGCTGCCGTACGTGCGCCAGAGCGGGCCGTCCTCCCTCGGCCAGGGACACGGCGAAACCGGCCAGCCGCAGTCCTCGCTCCAGCGACCGCCGGATCGCCGGATCGTCGTCCACGACGAGTACGCGTCCCTGACCCGCGCGTCCCCGGCCGATGTCACCGTCCATCCGCTCGCTCCCGTCCTCCCCGCTGCCGCACCGTGCCGTGCAGATGATCGCACCGGGACCGCCGACGGGCTACGGTCAGTCACGGGTGACCGGTCCCCGGTCGCCGTCCGGCGCCGCACGGTCCCGGCGTCCGGACCGGCTGGCCCGACCGGCACCGGACGGGCAAGCTGGGAGCGTCGCAATACATGAGCCCGCAGCCCATGCCATGAGCATGTGGATCACCTCGATCCTCGTACCGGCGGCGGAGAGGCGATTGCGCGATGCACCGATCAGGAGGTCCGAGTCATGAACGAGCAGGACCGCGGGGTGGCGCCTGAGCAGCTGGACGAAGCGCTGCTGCTCAAGGAGCTGGAAGCCGTTCATCGCACACGCCACGAGACCCTGCTGCACGGTTCCGCGGACGCGCTGGCCACCCACACCCAGCGGATGGCCGCGCTGGAGAACGAATACCTGCGACGTCATCCTGAGCGCGCGCCGTTGGCCGGCCGTACACGCGCAGGTGCACGTGCCCGCCAAGCGAGCGGCGGACAGCCGTGAGGTGAGGGCCATCGGCCTTGGGCGAAGGCAGTGCGGACCGGGTTGCACCCCGGTACGACGCCGTCCCGGCCGCAGGACGGGGTCGGGACGGCGGGGCCGTGGCCGTAAGGTCAGGCGGTGGCCAGCGCACACTGCCCGCGGTCGGCCTTCATCGGTCCGGCCGCGCTCGGACGGACCTCGAAGTCGAACATGGCGGTGGGTACGTACAACGAGCAGCAGGCGTTGGGGATGTCGACGATGCCGCTGATACGTCCCTCTATGGGGGAGGAGCCGAGCAGCAGGTAGGCCTGCTCTCCGCTGTAGCCGAACTTCTTGAAGTACTCGACGGCGTTGAGGCAGGCCCGGCGGTAGGCCAGCGTCGCGTCGAGGTAGTAGTTCGTGTCCGTGTCGTGGTCGACGGAGATTCCGATGAAAGTGAGGAACTCCGTGTACCTCGGCTCGACGTTGCCCGGAATGAACACGGGGTTGGTGGAGATGCCGTACGTCTCCATGCCGCCCTTGATCAGGTCGACGTGGAAGTCGATGAATCCGCCCATCTCGATGGCGCCGCAGAAGGTGATCTCTCCGTCGCCCTGGCTGAAGTGCAGGTCGCCTCCGGAGAGCTTGGCGTCCTTGACGTGTACGGGGTAGAAGACCCTCGAACCGCGCGTGAAGTTCTTGATGTCGTGGTTGCCTCCGTTCTCGCGGGCCGGCACCGTGCGTGCGCCCTCCGCGGCGATGCGCTTGGCGACGTCTCCGGTGGCCGTGCCGGCGAGTGCGTTGGTGGCGTCCGGCGGTACGGCGAGCGGGGGGACCCTGTTCGGGTCGGTTTCGATCAGCGCCTTCTCGCGGGCGTTCCAGCGGGCGAGCATCTCGGCGGACGGCGCTGTGCCGAACAGCCCGGGGTGGGTGATTCCGGTGAAGCGGATCCCGGGAAGGTGGCGGGAGACGGCCTGCTGTCCGTGGAAGTCCCATATCGCCTTGTAGGCGTCCGGGAAATAGTCGGTCAGGAAGCCGCCGCCGTTGGCCTTGGCGAAGATGCCGGTGTAGCCCCAGCCCTGGCCCGCCGCGTCGCCGCTCTGCTGCGGCACGGGGCCGAGGTCGAGGATGTCGACGACGAGCAGGTCGCCGGGCTCGGCGCCCTCCACGCCTATCGGGCCGCTGAGCATGTGAGGGATGGTCAGGTCGATGTCGCGTACGTCGTTGGCGGAGTCGTTGTTGCCGACCTGGCAGTCGGTCCAGTCGCGGCACTCCAGGCGGAACTCTGCTCCCGGCTTGACCATGGCGACGGTGGGGACGTCCGGGTGCCACCTGTTGTGTCCGGGCACGTCCTGGTCACGCATCGACTTGCTGTGGTCCACATTGAAGATGATTTCGGGCATAACAACTCCTCATTTGATCCGGTCACGTTGGTGCGCTCGCGCTTCCGGCCGCCGTGGTGGCCGGGGCCGGCTGCCGCGAACTCCGGGTGAACGGCCACAGCGCCCCGAACACCACCACGCCGAACACCGCGAGCGCGATGGCGGTTTCGGTGGGGCTCACCCAGTAACCGGAGAGCAGCAGCGCCGCGGGAATCGCGCCGGTGACCCAGCCCTCGATCGCCGTGACCCAGCCCGTATAGGTTTGGAGGCTGTCCATCTTGAGACCGAGCAGCAGGAAGAACAGGAACCACAGGAATGCCCAGTAGAGCCAGATGACCCCGAACGGGTAGTCCCTGAAGATCCGGAAATTGACGAACGAGTACCCCAGGGCCGCAACCGCCACGAACAGCGAGTAGTAGCCGACGCCGGTACTGTCGAGACCGGCGAGGAGGCCCACACCCACATACAGGTAGGTGAAGCCGAACAGATAGATGCCGGATGCCGCCAGAATCCCTCTGGGGTCGCCGACGGCGACGAAGATGAGATAAGTCGGCGTCAGCACCTGCAGTGCACCCACGAACAGGTTGAACACCGCTGCCGACTTGGCGTCGACCTTCCCGAGCAACAGCATTCCGTTGAGGAAGAGCACCGCACCGACAAAGAGCAGTCCCACGTTTCCCACGGGGGCACACCTCCTAAGTCCGCGTGGACGCCCTCAAGGACGCGGCAACCGCGAGAGCGCGGGGTGCGGGTGCCGTGGCACCCTTGTGCGTGGCGGCACTTCGGAGACTACTGCCGGGGCCTCACGGGCCTGCTCCTCCTGGTTATGAAGGGCGGCGACCGCGTGCGAGGTCAGCGTGAGGCCGGGCGAGGAGTACACACGTCTCGCAGCGCCTGCGCAAACAGGGCAGCCGTAATTCTTGGGCGCCGTTCCGATCGCCAACTTCACGTCGAAAGGCCCACATCGGCTGCATAGATATTCATAGGTTGCCATCAGCAGCCTCCGGATGCCGGTGCACGCTGGCCAACCCGAGTGCGTGCGGTGCGCCCTGATCAGCGCACCGCCACAGCGCATTTCCTACCTTCAAGGAGACGTCTCGCAAATCTACGTGTCAAGTACCGGACGGCCAGGCCTGGACCTTCTCAGAACGACCCGACGGTCAGCGCCGCCGCTGCTGCCGCAAGACCCACCGCGAGACTCGAAGCGGCGTACAGCAGGGATTTGCCGACCTGCCCTTTCTCGCACAGGTGGACCAACTCGTAACTGAATGTGGAGAACGTCGTATAGGCGCCGCAGAAACCGATGCCGGCAATGGTCACGACCTGCTCCGGCAGTGCGTGCCGTGCGCCGAGGCCCACCAGAAGCCCCAGCACGAACGAGCCGGTCACGTTGATCAGCCAGGTGCCGCGTGGGAACGCGCCCGGGCTCCGGTACTGCACGTACTGGTCGAGTACGTAACGCGCAACTGCCCCGACTGCGGCCGCCGCACCGACGGCGAGCAGGGTGATCACCGTACCCACCAGCCGTGTCGGCGGGCGCGCCCGCGCCGCGCGTCGAGCTGTATACGCCAGGCCAGCGTCAGCCTGCCGATGGCCAGGCCCAGAACGGTGGCGGCCAGGCCGGCGAAGAGGCTCCCGAAGATGTTCAACGCCGCGGCTGCGTAGTGGCCGTGGCCCAGCAGGCGATCGGTGTCGACCATCCAGGTCGAGAAGGTGGTGAAGGCGCCGAGGAAGCCGACGGCGGCGAACGGCCGCACGTACCGGGTAGGCGGCCAGATCTCGAGCACATACACGAGCAGTAGTGCCAGCATGAACGATCCGGACACGTTGACGGCGAACGTCGTCCACGGGAACGTCGCCCCGGGCGTGGGGAAGGCCAGCCCCAGTGCGTAACGGGCCGTCCCGCCCAGCAGGCCGCCGAGCGCGACCGCCGCCAGGACGCCCGCGCGCAGACGCGCGCGGAACGGCTCCCGAACTCCCGCCACAGGCCTCATCGAAATAGCAGCATCCCTATCCATCGGAACACCTCCCCATTATCCCTGGGGATTGCAGCGGCGACGCACACTCGACTAAAATTCAAGATCATCGGTGTTCGACCGGTTTACCGGTGCCCTACCCGTTCACCGGAGCAGTGGCCGCACCGATGGAGGACGGCCATGGCAAAAATCCTTGCGGTGCTCTATCCGGACCCCGTGGGCGGTTATCCTCCCGACTACGCCCGCGACGAGATTCCCACCATCACCGGCTATCCGGGCGGTCAGACCGCGCCGACCCCGCAAGCCATCGATTTCACCCCGGGGCACCTCCTCGGCTGCGTCTCCGGAGAACTGGGACTGCGCCGGTTCCTGGAGGACCGGGGTCACACCTTCGTCGTCACGAGCGACAAGGAAGGGGCGGACTCCACCCTGGACCGCGAGCTCCCCGACACCGACGTGGTCATCTCGCAGCCGTTCTGGCCCGCCTATCTGACCCCCGAGCGGATCGCCGCGGCTCCCCAACTCAGACTCGCGATCACCGCGGGGATCGGGTCGGACCACGTCGATCTGCCGAGCGCCATCTCCCATGGCATGACCGTGGCCGAGGTGACTTTCAGCAACAGCATCAGTGTGTCCGAGCACGCCGTGATGCAGATCCTCACCCTGGTGCACAACTACATGCCGGCTCATGAGTGGGTGACCACCAAGAAGGGCTGGAACATCGCCGACAGTGTGTCGCGCGCCTACGACCTGGAAGGCATGCACGTCGGCGTGCTCGGATCGGGCCGTATCGGCCAGGCGGTACTGCGCCGCCTCGTGCCGTTCGACGTCACCCTGCACTACTGCGACGTGCACCGGCTGCCTCGGGAGGTCGAGGAGGAGCTTGCGCTGAACTGGCATCCCGACGTCCGTTCCCTGGCCCCTGCGATCGATGTGCTGTCGATCCACACGCCCCTGCATCCGCAGACGCAGAACCTCTTCGACGAGGACCTGATCGGGGCCATGAAGCGCGGTTCGTACATCGTCAACACCGCACGCGCCCTCATCGTCAACCGGGACGCCGTGGTGCGTGCCCTGAAGAGCGGCCAGCTGGCCGGCTACGCCGGTGACGTCTGGTATCCGCAGCCGCCGCCGCCCGACCATCCCTGGCGCACCATGCCGCACGAGGCGATGACGCCGCATGTGTCCGGGTCGACCCTCTCGGCGCAGGCGCGGTACGCGGCGGGCGCCCGGGAGATTCTGGAGTGCTGGCTCGACGGACGCCCCATTCGCCCGGAGTACCTGATCGTCGACGGTGGCGGACTGGCCGGGGCGGGGGCGCGCTCCTACACCGTCGCCGGATAGCAAGGAATCAGATCGGATCAGATCGGACCGGCTCAGCTCAGGTCGGCCCAGCTCGCCGGAAAATGAGTGGAAGATCAACCACGCGGATGGCCGCGTGGGCGGGCAATGTCACCTTTCGGGGCCCCTTGACTGCTGTGAGCCGGTTCACTGCATTTTTACTGGACGGGGGCGGCGAAGAGCTTTAGCGTCGTTAATTACATTTTTCTTTCGAATGCAGTGGCATCGGCGCCGCGCATATCCGAGGAGATTAGCGCTTCGCAGGAATACCAGGGTGAGGCCGGAGAGGTGGATCAGTGAGCATGGACGCCGTGTGGGTCCGGGGCGTGAACGGCATTCAGATGCATCACGTGACCGATCTTCAGGATGCCGGCAGGTTCCTGGGCAACGCAGCAATGGCCCTGCGGGCCGCGCACGTACGGACCGGCGCCGACCGGTACTCGAACATCGCCACCGAGCTCAAGGCCCTGGTGGCGCGGGTACGGGAGCTGGAGGACGAGGCGCGGTCGAACATGCACGACCTGCATGCCACCGACCCCGAGCGGTTCATCCGCTGCCGGGACGGCCACGAGGCGTGGCCCGGTGAGATCCAGGCCGGCTTCATCCCGCGCCACACCTGCAAGGACGAATGCCTCTACCACGATCGCGACGTCCTCGAAGCCATCATGCAGTGCACCTGCGGCCGGCCGCCGTGCCAGGCCTGCGAGATCGGCGGAAAGCTCTGACGAGCCGGCTGTGACGACGGATCCCTCGCCATTGGCGAGGGATCCGTCATTACTGCTCAGTCACTGCTCAGTCACTGGTCGGCGGTGGCGAGGAACTGGGTGGCGGCGAGCTCGGCATAGAGCGGGTCGGCGGCGACCAGTTCGCGGTGAGTGCCCACGGCGCGTACCCGGCCCGCGTCCATGACGACGATGCGGTCGGCCATGGTGACGGTGGACAGCCGGTGGGCCACCACCATCACGGTGGTGGTACGTGCGACATCGGCGACGGTGTCACGCAGCGCGGCTTCGTTGACGGCATCGAGCTGGCTGGTGGCCTCGTCGAGCAGGAGCAGCCGGGGGCGGCGCAGCAGCGCCCGGGCGATCGCGACGCGCTGGCGCTCGCCACCGGACAGCTTGGTGCCGCGATGGCCGACGAGGGTGTCCAGACCCTTCGGGAGACGATCGACGAGACCGTCGAGCCGGGTGGTCCTCAGCACGCGGAGCAGGTCGCCGTCGTCGGCGTCGGGATTGCCGAGCAGCACGTTGTCCCGCAGCGTGCCGGAGAGCACCGGGGCGTCCTGCTCGACGTAGCCGATCGCGGAACGCAGCTCGGGTATGTCCCACTGGGCCAGGTCGCGGCCGTCGAGCGTGATCCGCCCCGCACCGGGGTCGTAGAACCGCTCGATGAGTGAGAAGACCGTGGTCTTTCCCGCACCCGAAGGGCCGACGAAGGCCGTCATGCCGCGCGGCGGTACGGCAAAGCTCACGCCGTGGTGGACGTACGGCAGATCGTCCGCGTAACGGAACAGAACGTCCTCGAAGGCCAGCGCGGCGGGCTCGGAGCCGGCCGCGGGCAGGGGTGCGGGCCGGGCCGGCGGCTCGGCCGGCAGCCGCAGTGCCTCCTGGATACGGGCGAGGGCGGCAGCTCCGGCCTGGTACTGGGTGACGGCGCCGACGACCGACTGGATCGGCGACATGAGGTAGAAGACGTACAGCAGGAAGGCGACCAGAGTGCCGACGTCGATCGCGTCGGTCGCGACCCGGGCGCCGCCGACCGCGAGCACGGTGATGAATGCGATCTGCATCGACAGACCGGCCGTGTTCCCGGCCAGTGCCGACCACTTGGCCGCCCGCACGCTCTGCCGCCAGGACTCCTCGGCGGCCGCGTGCACGGTCCGCTCCTCGCGGTGTTCGGCGCCCGACGCCTTGACGGTGCGCAGCGCGCCGAGGATGCGCTCCAGGGACGCGCCCATCGCCCCGACCGCGTCCTGTGCCTGCCTGCTGGCCTTGTTGATCCGGGGCACGATCACGCCGATCACCGTGCCCGCGCCCAGCACCACGCCGAGAGTGACGGCCAGCAGGACCGGGTCGACCAGGCCCATCATCACCAGCGTGGCGACGAGCGTGAGCCCGCCGGTGCCGATGCCCACCAGGGAGTCGGTGGTGACCTCACGCAGCAGCGTGGTGTCGGAGGTGACGCGGGCCATCAGGTCGCCGGGTTCGCTGCGGTCCACGGCGGCTATGCGCAGTCGCAGCAGGTACGACGACAGGGTGCGCCGCGCGCCGAGTACGACCGACTCCGCGGTGCGCCTGAGGACGTAGGCACCGAGCGCGCCGATCCCCGCGTTGGCGATGACCAGAGCCGACATCAAAAGCAGAGCGCCGGTGATCGAGCGCCCGTGGGAGAGAGCGTCGATCAGGGACTTGGCCACCAGCGGCAGCGCCAGCCCGGTGGCCCCGGTGACCAGCGCCAGCACGGCTCCGGCGAGCAGCGTCCAGCGGTGCGGCCGTACGTATTCGAGGAGCATGCGCCAGGCGGGCGTGGCGGGCGTGGCGGGCGTGGCGGGCGCGGGGGACGCGGCGGCCTGGGTGGCCTCCGCGCGCGGGGCCGGTGGGGCGGATTCTGCCGTGGTGGCCACGGGCGCTCCTCGTCATGGTGGTGTCGGTGGGCCGGGGACCGCCTGGGCGGGGAGGCATCAGGCTACGTCCACGCCGGGGCGGGGCATGGACGGAGGGTGCTGCCCACGCGAATCCAGACGCGTCGCCGGGTGCGGGGGTTGAGGGACGGGAGCCGATCGGTGCCACAGCGGCGCACTCGTCGCACGTGGCGGGCACGACGACCGGGCGACCGGATGCGGCGGACATGACAAGGCGTCGGCTCCTGCCGTGTCGGCCCCGGCGGGGGCAGGGGGAGCCACCGGCCCGCCTCGCATCCCCGCCTCGGTTAGTGTGATTTCGTATGAATTGCGCCGAAGTGCTGCACTCGCCGTGTGCCCGCAGCGCTCGGCCGGAAGAGCGCCACGAGTGCCCGGCAGGCGGAGCGCCCCACGCTCCCCGGGGTTAGGTCGATGCGTTGGACACACACGAGCCGGCGAGCGATGTGCCGGACCAGCCCCTGACGGCGGTCGGGTACGCGGGAGCGCTCCGCGACCTGCTTCCGATCGCGCTGTGGAGGACCGATGCGCAGGGGCTCCTCGTGGAGTGGTCGCTCGCCGCCCAGGACCTGCTGGGCCGCCTGCCGGAAGAGGTGCTCGGCCGCCACGTCATCCCGGCTCTGGTGCCCGAGGCCAACTGGAAGCTGGCCGAGGAGCTCGCGGAGCGGGTCCTGGCGGGTGAGGCGGTGATCGGGACGCTCCCGGTCCGCCACCGCGACGGACACTTCGTGCAGATGGAGATGTGGATCTGCCCCTCCGGGGATCCGCAGGGGGAGACGGGCGTCATGGTCATCGCCGTGGAGACGTCCGCGGTACTGCGCATGCGGGATTCGCTGGCGGCCCTGGAAGGCCTCTTCGCCCAGTCACCCATCGGGCTGGCCATGCTCGGGCCCGATCTGCGCTATCTGAGGGTCAACGACGCGCTGGCGCGTATGAACGGCGTCCCCGCGGCCCGGCACCTCGGCAAGCGGCCCACCGAGGTCGTGCCGGGGGTCAACGTCGAGGCCCTCGAGACACTGATGCGAGAGGTCCTGAAGCGCGGTGAGGCGGTGGTCGACGAGCGGGGGACCGGTCGTACCCCGGCCGATCCCGATCACGACCGGATGTGGTCCTGCTCCTTCGCCCCGCTGCTCGACGGCGGCGGGCGGAGCCTGGGACTGATCGCCTCCCTGATCGACATCACCGATCAGCAGGAGGCGCAGGTCCAGGCCGAGCGGGCCCGGCGGCGCTTCGCGCTGCTGGCCGAGGCCGGCGCGCGCATCGGGACGACCCTGGATCTGCGGCAGACCGCCGAAGAAGTCGTGCAGATGCTGGTGCCCCGGGTGGCCGACTCGGCCGACGTACAGCTCCTGGAGGAAGTGCTCGGCCCGGATGAGCCCGCCGCGTCCTGCCAGGGGGTCCTGCGCCGGATGGCCGCCGTGTTCCCCGATCCGGACGCCCCCACCGTGAAGCTGAGTGTGGGCGCGACCTTCCAGGTCCCGCTCGGCTCGGTGTACGAACGGGTCATCGCCGGGGGGCGTCCCATGAACCTCTACCGGAGCGATCTCCCGACGCTGTTCCCCGGCCCGCAGGGCGAGCGGCTGCGTACGTACTTCGGTACCCGCATCGGCTGCGCGCGACTGGTCCCGCTGGTCGCCCGCGGCACGGTCCTCGGCACAGTGGTACTGACACGCACGCGCGACCGGGAACGGTTCGACGAACAGGACCGGGTGCTCATCGACGACCTGGTCGCCCGTGCGGCACTGCACATCGACAACGCGCGCATGTACACCAGCCGGCGTGAGGCGGCCCTCACCCTGCAGCGCAGCCTCACGAACAACGCGCTGCCCGAAGTGACCGGCCTGGAACTCACCGGGCGCTACCTCCCTGCCAGCGACCACGATGTCGGCGGCGACTGGTTCGACGTCATCACCCTCCCCGGAGGCAGAACCGGGCTGGCCATCGGGGACGTCATGGGGCACGGAATCCATGCGGCGGCCGTCATGGGCCAGCTGCGCACCGCGGTGCGCACGCTGGCCCGGCACGACATCCCCCCGGCCCAGATGCTCCGCTCCCTGGACGTGGCAGTGGCCGACCTGGGGGAGAACGAAATGGCGACGTGCGTGTACGCGGTCCACGACCCGGCCGCCGGCGGCTGCGTGATCGCCAGGGCCGGCCATCCACCACCGGCCATGGTCGATGCCCGGGGGACGGTCACATTCCTCGACGGCTCCTCGGGCACGCCCCTGGGAGCGGGCGGACAGGACTTCCGGACCGAACAGGTGCCGCTGCCTCCGGGCAGCCTGCTGGTGCTCTACACCGACGGCCTCATCGAGGCCCGCGACAGAGACCTCGACCAGGGCATGGCTCAGCTCGCCGGGGCGCTGACGCACCTCGGCCACCCGCTGGAGGAGATCTGCGACGAAGTCCTCGGCCGACTGCTGCCCACGGCGGCCGAGGACGATGTGGCGATGCTCCTCGCAAGGACTCTGCGACCTCGGGCCGGCTAAGGGCTGTCCCGTAATCCCCGGTGGATCAGCGCGCGGCGTCAGATGCGGTGCATCGCAAGGCGGAGGGTCGTCCTCATACTGGGCGTATTCGGGCGATCCGACAACGCAGCGAGGTGCCGTAGCTGTCGTCGTGGGGATTACGGGACAGCCCTTAGGGCCTGTCGTTCGGATCTTGATCCACGCCGGGGACGCCTACGGGACGCGTACGGCGTAGCGCGCCTGGCCTCCGTTCCGGGCATGGAGGATCATGAGAACGGCCGGAACAGCGGACGGGACGAACCCGCATGGGCGCCATCGACGACAGCCAGGACTACCCCTTCGCCATCACCAACACGGCCGCGGCCCTGCTGGACGATGCCGGGACAGTCGTGGCCTGGACGGCGGCAGCCGAAGCTCTCCTGCAGCGGCCGTCCAGCGATGTGTGCGGCCGGCCGGTGCGCGATCTCCTGGCGGACGTGAACAGCTGGGACGCGGTCCTGGCGCAGAGGGATCCGTCGGCGCGGGACGGGTGGGACGGCCGGGCCACCCTGCGGCACGGGTCCGGAGGCGACCTGAAGGTCGGTTTCCGTGTCCTCCTGCTGAACGACGGCGGACACGAGGGCGCGGCGCGCTGTCTCGTACTCGGCGCTCCCACCGAGCTGGTCGCGCAGTGGCGCCAGGACCGTGCCTTCACACAGGAGCTGTTCCTGCAAGGACGGGTGGGGCTGGCCGTGTTCGACGCGAGCCTGCGTCTGCTGCGTACGAACACCCACCTGCTGCCGTACACCGGGGTGCCCACCGCATTGAGCGGGCATCGCCTGGGGGACTTCCTGTACGCCGAGGACGCGCGCGCCATCGAGGACCCGCTACGAGAAGTGCTGCGCACCGGGAACCCGCTGACCGGCTTCAACGCCGTCGCGCGCACCCTGGAGGACCCCAGAGGCGGCCGGATCCTGGCCATCCAGGCGTTCCGCCTCCAGGAGTCCGAGGGACATCCGATGGGTGTGGCGGCGGTGTTCACCGACGTCACCGACCACGAACGGGCCCGTGGCCGGCTGGACCTGCTGTACCGCGCCACCACGGCACTGAGCGGTTCCCTGTCCGTCCTGCGCACCATCGAGGACATGGCGGGAGTCCTGGCGCCCGCGCTCGGTGACTCCGCCGCGGTGGATCTTGCGGAGACCGTGCTGACCGGCGGCGAGCCGGCCGCCGACGGGCGTCATCCGCTCGTTCTGCTCCGGACGGCCGTGGCCGGAGCGGAGGCCGGTGTGCTGCGGACGGGCACGGCCCAGGTCCTGGTCCCGGCCCCGGTCGAGGCCACGTCCGCGGCCACGTCCGCGGCCCCGGCAGAGCCCGCCCCGGCCGCCGCCGCGGAAGAGCCGCCCGGTCCGGCGCGGCATTGCCAGGGCGTACTGATCACAGGGCTCGACGGACAGGCGGCCGCGACGGAGGACGGCGCACCTCCGGAGTGGGCCACCGCGCTCCCCGGGGCCCATTCCGCGATGAGCGCGCCGCTCCGGGCACGGGGAGTCATGCTCGGCCGGCTCACGCTGTGGCGCACGGGGAACAGCCCTCCGCTGGACGAGGACGATCTGGCACTCCTGGAGGAGATCGCCGCCCGTGCCGCGCTGGCCGTGGACAACGCCCGCCGGTACACCAAGGAGCGCCGGATGGCCGTGGGCCTGCAGCGCAGCCTCCTCCCTCCGGCGACGTCCGAGACGCCCGCGCTGGAGGCCGCCAGCGTCTATCTGCCCGCCGACGCCGACAGCGGCGTGGGCGGCGACTGGTTCGACGTCGTCCCGCTGTCCTCGGCCCGCGTGGCTCTGGTGGTCGGCGACGTCGCCGGTCACGGCCTGCACGCCACGGCCATGATGGGGCGTCTGCGCAGCGCCGTGCGCGCACTGGCCGATCTCGAACTGGAACCCGACGAGCTGCTGGTGCACGTGGACGACCTGGTCCTGCAGGTCGCCGCGGAGGCCGAGAGCGGCGAGGCGGGCGACGGCGGAGAGACCCTCGCGCAGCCCCCCGGACCCGCCGGCGCCACCTGCCTGTATGCCGTCTACGACCCCTTGACGCGGCAGTTCGTCATGGCGAGCGCAGGACACCCGCCGCCGGCCGTCGTCGCTCCGGACGGCACGGTGCAGTACGTCGAGCTCAGCCCCGGCCCTCCCCTGGGCGTGGGCGGCTGGCCCTTCGAACCGGCGGAGGCCCAGCTGCCACCGGGCAGTGTCCTGGCCATGTACACCGACGGCTTGATCGAGCGCGGAGAGGGCGACATCGACGAGGGCATGCGGGACCTGGCGGACCGCCTCGTGCGCGCGGACGTGATCGGCCGGCCCCTGCGCGACGCCCGGCACGACATCGTCGCCGGTCTGCCGCCGGGGCGGCTGAAGGACGACGTCACGCTGCTGCTCGCCCGCGCGCGGGCGGTACCGGACGACTCCAGCGCCACGTGGCAGCTCGTCGCCGACCCCTCGGTCGTCGGTGACGCGCGCCATCTCGTCGTGGACCAGCTGAGCCGGTGGGACCTCGACGAACTGGCGTTCACCACGGAACTCATCGCCAGCGAGCTGGTCACCAACGCCATCCGGTACGCCGGCGGCCCCGTCCGGCTCCGGCTCATCCGCGCGGGCGCCCTCACCTGCGAAGTGTCCGACCCCAGCAACACACAGCCGAGGATGCGCCGCGCCAGGACCTCCGAGGAGGGCGGCCGCGGCCTGTACCTCGTCGCCCAGCTCTCGCACCGCTGGGGAAGCCGCTACACGCGTGAGGGCAAGACGGTCTGGTCCGAACAGGCCTTGCCTCCGCCGTGACCGAGTGGGCGCCACGGTGGATCGACGGGGACAGCCTGCTGCGGCGACGCGCGGCAGCCCGGGGCGCCGGTGACGGACGGGGACCGGTGAGCATGCCGTGAACCGGCCGGGCGGCCCTGGACGAGTAAGTCCTATCTCCCGCCTGCTTCGCGCCGCCCGGCACGCACTCCCCCGTAGCCCTTCGGGCACGGGAGGTGCCCCCACGCCGCGTTGTCGGGATCGTCCAAGTACGCCCAGTACGAGGACGA
>NZ_JBSGZO010000113.1:0-20700 GCF_053611045.1 Streptomyces sp. NPDC054841
GAGTGGAACAGGTTCGTGCCGGTCGTACCCCTGGCTACTTCTGAGTCACCCATGCGGTCATGTAGCGTCCGGAACCGTTTGATCCGTTTCAACGCCGCTGCCCCGATGAGGACTCATGCTCGCCGATGCCGACGCCCCGATCGACGCTCTCCTGAGACGAAGGTTCCCTGAAGACCCCGCTCGCAGTGCGCTTCGGGGACGTGGCCCCATGAGCGATGCCGCCCGGCGGTCCGCCGGCGGGAAGCAACCTCGAATAACGGACGGGGGAGCGCTGGCCCCTTGAGATTCCGGATCAATCGATCGAACAGCGCATCCACGCCCCCGTCTCCGGAGCGCTCGGCACCCACCCCGGCGGTACATCTCGTGGAGCCTGGGGTCGTCGAGGCACCCCTGTCGGCCCACGAGCAAGACCTCATACGCGCCTCCGTCTCGGTGGTCGAGCCGTTCGCCGCAGACATGACGGTCTACTTCTACGCAATCCTCTTCGCCCGCTACCCCGAGGTCCGTCCCATGTTCCCGCCGGGAATGGACGCCCAGCGCGGCCGCCTGCTGCGCGCGCTGCTGCGCATCGTGGAGCTGGTCGACGACCCTGAGGGCCTGGTGCGCTTCTGCGGACACCTCGGACGCGATCACCGCAAGTTCGGCACGCTCAGTGCGCACTTCCCGGCCGTGGGCGAGTGTCTCCTCGCCTCCTTGGCCCGTTACGCCGGCCCCGCGTGGACCGCGGACATCGCCGCCGCCTGGACCAAAGCGTACGGCGTGGTCGCCGACGTCATGATCAGTGCTGCCGAGCAGGACGAGGCGGTTCGGCCCGCCGTATGGCCCGCCACGGTCGTACACCGTGTCTCGCGAGGACACGGCATTGTCGAAATCACCGTGCGCCCCCACATGCCCTACGAGTACGCCGCCGGACAGTACGTAAGCGTCGAGACCCCCTGGTGGCCGAAGCAGTGGCGCTACTACTCCCCCGCCAACGCGCCCCGCGAGGACGGCACCCTCACCTTTCATGTGCGCGCGGTGGCCGGCGGTTCTGTCAGCAGCGCGCTGGTGCACCGAGCCGCGGTGGGCGACGTGATCCAGCTGGGACCCCCGCTGGGAGACATGGTTCTGGACGCCGCCGCCCACAGCGACCTGCTGTGTGTGGCCGGCGGCACCGGACTCGCCCCGATCCGCGCGCTCGTCGAAGAGGTCGCCCGTCGCGGCGAGCGCCACCGGGTCGACCTGTTCCTCGGCGCCCGAACCGGCGCCGAACTGTACGGGGTCGACGACATGCTCCGGATGGCCCAGCGACACCACTGGCTGACCATCAGGGGTGCGGTCTCCGAGGAGCACATCCCCGGGATCAGGGGGTCCCTGCCGGAGGTTCTGGCCGAGTACGGACCGTGGTACCAGCACGACGTCTATCTCAGCGGCCCGGCCCCGATGGTCGTCGCCGCCACTGAAATGCTCACGCTGGGCGGCACCTCGCCCGACCGCATCCATCACGACCCGTTCGAGACGCCCGTCCTGTCCATTCCCTGAGCCAAGCGCTTGCCCGTCCTGCCCTTTCCCTGAGCCAAGCGCTTGCCCGTCCTGCCAGGAGAACGCCCGTGACCTTCGCCCCGCCGCCCTTCGGATCAGCAGGTGAACACCGGCTGCAGCAGCAACTGGGCACGGCCGACCGCGCCGCCCGGTTCTACGATCAACAGGTACGCCCCAGCCTCACACCCGAGATGCGGGACTTCATCGGCCGCCAGGCAATGGTCTTCCTGGCCACCGCCGACTCCCATGGAGAATGTGATGCCAGCTTCCGCGCGGGGCCGCCGGGATTTGTCCACGTGATCGACGACCACACGCTCGCGTATCCCGAATTCCGCGGGAACGGTGTGCTCGCCAGTGCCGGAAACATGACGGAGAACCCCCACCTCGGCATGCTCTTCGTGGACTTCACGCACCACCACGTGGGACTTCACGTCAACGGCACAGCCCGGCTCTGCACCGACACGGGCCTACGCTCCCTGCATCCCGGCCTGCCCACCGCCGTCGCGCCTGGGCGCAGCCCTGAGATGTGGGTCCATATGAGCGTCGAAGAGGCCTACATCCACTGCTCCAAGTACATACCCCACCTGGAACCAGCTCCCCGTTCCACCAGCCATGACGCCGCGCGCCCCAAGGACACGAACTATTTCACCGGGCCCTGACACGGCGCCGGCCAAGCCCAGCGCGCGCAGACCCATGTCCGTCAGCAGGAGATAGTGGTGCGTTCTTCTAGTAATTCCCTCTATTTCTGTTGCATTAGGCTGTCTGCCATGACGTCAACGCGATCGAGCCATGTCTCCTAAGCAACAGCGCGGCGAGGCAACCGTCGACCGTCTCCTGACTGCCGCCCTCCAGGTGTATGCCTCATCGGGCGGGCAGGGGTTCACGGTGAACGCGGTCACCGAGGCCAGCGGCGTCAGCCTCGGCAGCCTCTACCACCATTTCGGCAGCTTCGACGGTCTCGCTGCGGGCCTGTACACCCGGTGCATGGAGGAACTGTTCGACGAGTTGACCACTGCCGTGACCCGCACCCGCACCGCCCGCACCGGTGTGGCCGCACTCGTCAGGGCCTATCTGCGCTTCACCGAGGAGCGGCCCGACGCCGCGCTCTTCATCCATGCCTCCGCGTACTCCGGCTATCTCGTGGCTCACGCCGACCGGATCCGCGCCGCCAAGGCCGTGATGCTGGGAGGCATCGTGGACTGGATGCGGCCGCGGATCGAAGCCGGCGAGATCCTGCCCACCCCCGAACCCCTGATCGAGGCCCTGGTGATCGGACCAGTCGCCGAAACCGCGCGTCGCTGGCTGTCCAGCACGTACGACATCGACCTCGCCCAAGCCTCGCGGATCCTTCCCGACCGGATCTGGCGGTCCCTACGACCGGACTGACCCTCCTGGCCACTGTTCAGGCGACACCACGCACCCTTGTCAGCATCTCGGCCTGTTCCCAGACCCGCTGTGCCAGGGTCTGGTCCGCCGCGCGGGGGTCGAGGGGGACCTGCCGGTCGGCATCGAAGTAGCGACCGGAGGCGTCGCCGGGTTCGAGGGCGAGCCGGACCACAGGGGCGGCTCCTTGCTCAGGGGTGGCCCAGGACCGCTTCATCGCCTTCAGGAGAAGGCCCAGCACTCCGCCGGGGTCTCCGAGGCCGGTCCTGATCACACCCGGGTGTATCGCGTCGATGCTCACGCCGGTTCCCCGCCAACGACCGGCGAACAGTGGGACCATGAGGAGGTTGGCGAGTTTGGTCGTGCAGTAGGTACGCATCCGGTGGAAGTCGGCGCCCACGGGTGTCCGGTCCACATCGAGTCGCCCCTTGACGTACAGGCCGGCACTGACTTGGACGACCCTGGTCCGGCTCTCCAGGAATCGCCTCTCCAGTAGGTGGTTGAGCAGAAACGGCGCCAGATGATTCACGGCGAATGCGTGCTCGAACCCGTCCGGTGTGCGTACCAACCGGGCAGGCCACACGCCGGCGTTGTGTACGAACACGTCGATCCGCTCATACCGCCGAAGCAGCTCGTCGGCCACCGACCGTACATCGGAGAGCACGGACAGATCGCCGATCACCAGGCCGACGGAGCCGCCCAGTGCCGCGGCCGCCCGTTCCCCTCGTTCCCGATCCCGGGTGACGAGCACAACCCGGCACTCCCGTCGTACGAGTTCGGCGGCCACTGCGTAGCCGATGCCCCGGTTGCCGCCTGTCACCACCGTCGTGAAGTTGTCCTCCATGCCGGGCACTGTAGAGCACAACTAGAAGATCATTCTAGAAAAACGCTTCAATGGCGACGTCCAGTCGCGCACATTGGACCGGGACACGCTGCTGCATTGCTGGCTTGTGCGCTGCTGCTCGTCACCGGCAGCACCGTGCCCCTTCTCGACCGCGACGGAGCGGCGGCAACCGGGGCCCCGGCTCCGGCACGTCCGACAACCTGGTTCCGGCGCAGTTCGCCGGCACCTGGTCCCTCGCATCCCCCGCAGCCGGCATCCGCCACAACGCCGGACCCACCCACGGCGACGGATACCACTATGAACGCGCCAACTGACCCGACCCGACCAGGAGGACCTTGGCCTGACCGCGTGATCACGAGGTCCGCCCCGATCCGCTTGACGACGTCCTCATGCACATCGGTCCGCTACTGGCGCAACTCGAGGGTAATGTGCGTGGACAGCGCGCGGAGAAAGTCGGGCGCGTCGAAGATCTCGCCGGCGGAGGCGACACCGATCGTCCTGGTCCGCCCCGTGAGGATGCGGTCAACCGCTTCCACCGCGAGCGGCGCGCTGACGGCGTAGATGTCCTGGCCCCTCGCCACGGCGCGCCGTTCAGTACCGCCGGAGCGCACGACGACGTCGACGAGGAAGGATTGCGCGGACCGCCCGCGCTCGTCGACCACAGCCGGCGCCGGCGTGTCCGGGGCCGACAAGTCCCTGGCCGCCTCGATCGTCATGTATGCGCGTACCTCAGGGATGGACAGGTGGCTGGGGATGGTGACCGCGTCGGCCATCGTGAACTCCCCGATGACGGCCCGGGTTCCCAGCGGGTCGGGAAAGTCCCACTCCAGGACGGGCGGGTCGTCATGGCGGTACTCCAGCCGCCCGTTCGTGTAGCGGACCCGTTGCCCGTTCCGCCGCTGCCGGGAGACCGCGCCCGCGGCACGCGTCCCGGCTGTGGGGTGCCAACTGCTCAGCCCGTACGCGACGTGCGCCTCGTCGGCCGTCTCCCATTCGCCCATCGCCGCGGTGGCCAACAGGTCGCCGAGACCGCCGTAGAAGGCCATCGCAGGGACGATCACCGCTCCCGCGGCGCGGGCGCGGTCCGAGAAGTGCGCGAACGTATCGACGTTGGCCTCGATTTCGGCTGCCACATCCACATACGGGATTCCGGCGCGCAGTGCCGCCTCGATCACAGGGGCGGCAGTCGTGGCGAAGGGACCGGCACAGTTGATCACAGCCGCCGCACCCGCCAGTGCGCGGTCGAGCGAGGTCGCGTCGCCCACCGACGCCGGCCGGGCTTCGAGTCCGGGATCAGACGCCGCAAGCGCCCGCAGCTTGTCGGTGTTCCGGCCGGAGAGAACCGGAACGAACCCGCGTTCCCGTGGCTGTGCCACCACGAACCGCCCGGTGTGCCCGTACGCGCCGAACACCGCCACCGTATGCCCCGATCCCATGAGTTCTCCCCGCGCTCGAATGATCCACTGCGGACATCCTTGCGAGGGCGGGCGTCCCACCGTGAGTGTCTGGAACGACATGACCCATACAATTCCGGACGTGGGAACTGTCAGCGCTGGCCGTCACCGACGGGATGTTGCACTTCGAACTGTCCATTGCTTACGAGGTGTTCGACGCCGCCCCGGCATGTGTGACCGTCCCCTGGTACGACGTCGCCGTCTGCGGGTCTGACGCCGTGCGGGTCGGCCTGTTCCGGGTGGATCCCCACCACGGGCTGGACCGGCTCCGGCGCGCCGACACCGTGATCGTCCCCGCCTGGGCGGACGTGGACGAGGACCCACCTGCCGACCTGGTCGGCGCGGTGCGTGCGGCCCACGAAGCAGGCGCGCGCGTGGCCTCCCTCTGCACGGGCGCGTTCGTACTGGCCGCCGCCGGACTGCTGGACGGGAAGCGCGCGACCACGCACTGGGCGCACACCGCGGCCCTGGCCGCCCGCTACCCCCAGGTGGACGTCGACCCGGACGTGCTCTACGTGGACAACGGCAGCGTGCTCACCTCCGCCGGCAAGGCCGCCGCGCTGGATCTGTGCCTGCACCTCGTCCGCCTCGACCACGGCTCCTCGATCGCCAACGCCGTCGCCCGCCGCCTGGTCGTGCCGCCGCACCGGGCCGGCGGCCAGGCCCAGTTCGTCACCGCCCCGGTGCCCGCCCAGGACAACCACCCGCTCGCCGCACTGTTCCCCTGGGTGATCGAACGCCTCGACCATCCGCTGACCGTGGAGGACCTGGCACGCCGGGCACGGATGAGCTCGCGCAACCTGGGCCGCCGCTTCAGGGCGGCGACCGGCACCACCCCGCTGCAGTGGCTGCTGACTCAACGGATCCGCTACGCCCAGGAGTTGCCGGAGACCACCGACGACAGTGTCGACGCCATCGCGGCAGCTACCGGAATGGGCACCGCCACGACCCTGCGCCGACACTTCAACCGCACGGTCGGCGTGCCTCCGGACACCTACCGCCGCACCTTCCGCTCGCGGTTTCGCCCCGGCCCGAACGGCAGCCGGCAACACCGATGAACCTGAGCCAGAGGAAGCCCAGGGATCGACTTCGAGCCGTACGTCGCCTTCAACGCCGCCGAGGGGCCACCGCCTGGCTGCGAACCTGGACCGGTAACCCCGACATCGATGGCAGCGAGATGCGAGTCTTCGCAGAGGACGGCTCCGGTGAGCTCGCGGCCCGGTTGCCGACGAACCGTCCGGCCACCAGCCGGCCCCCAAGCGCAGGGCGAGAGCGAATCATCCGGTCGCCGATGCATTCCGCGACCGGAACCTGTGCTTGTCCGGGAGTGATAGCAGCCCGAAGGTGCGATGGGCCGCACCCGTCCCGCGTCGCACGACGACGACTGCGAGCAACACCGCCGCGGCGGGAACCCCGAGCCACCAGCCGAGCAGATGGACCAGCACGCTCGATGCCACGGCACTGCCGAGCGCCACTCCGAAGACGGCTCCGAGCACGGCGATCAGGATGCGGACGTGCCCTGGTGCCGTTCCGCCTGCCGGGTCACGCTCACCCGACCGGAGCCAGGAGACCATGGCTCCCAGCATCACGGGTACGAGAACGGCTCCCATCCCGTACAGCGTCACCGCGACCGGAGAAGCCAGCCAGTCGCCGACACGGGACAGGGCCTCCCCCGCACTGGGATTCTCGGGCCAGGCTGCGAAGGTCTCCCGGTCGGCGGAGAAGAAGCGCTGGTACCCGCGCCCGTCCCAGCCATGGACAAGGATGAAGAACATCCCGAAGTACCCCGCTCCCGCCTGGAGGAAAGCGGCGTACACGCGGCCGACTGCGATCAGCCGCGCTGCGACCCAGTAACCGAGCACGCCCTGACTCACGTTGGTCGCGGCGAACAGCGCGACCAGCCAGGCGGGCAACGCCCCGTGGCTGCGCGCCACCTGCATCGTCTCCCAGTCCGGAAAGCCCCACAGCAGCCATGCGCCGCTCGGCGCGAACAGTATCGAGCAGTAGAGGACGGTGCCCATCAGGTACGGGTCCGACCACCGAAAGGCGCGGCGGCGGGGGGCGGTGGGCCTGCTGCGGAGCCGGTACGCGGCGGCGGTCGCGAAGCTCGCACCGATGCCGTACGACCAGAAGACGTCGACCTGGACCATCACGCTCTCCTTTCAGGAATGACATGTCATTCCGCTTCGAAGGCACAAAAAATGAGCGGTCCTTGCGGGCCTGCGGTCAAGCTCAGGAGCTCAAAGCTCAAAGCTCAAAGCTCAGGATGAGCCGAGGCCGTCGAACATGAGCGTTTCCACCGTGTGGATCCACGGGTCACGCAGAACAGCGGGATCCTGCACGTGGAGGAGTCGCATGGCTCCGGTCACGATCATCCCGTTCACCGCGAGCCCGACCACGTGTGGATCCTGATCACGGCGCAGGAAACCCCGGTCCTGTCCGTTGCGGATGAATGCGGCGGTATACGCGGCCGCGGCCTCCATCGCCCGGCCGGCGAGGTCGGGCTCGGCCCGATCGATCGCTATCGCGTCATAGAACAGAATGCGGCACAACTCCGGTTCCGCCACGACGAGATCGAAAAGCTTGTGGCCGATCCGCCTGACCTGCTCCCGGTACTGCGACAGCGTCTCGGAGGACCTGGGGGATTCGTCGGACAGCGCATCCGTCACCTGACCGAGCGCTCGCGACACCACACTTCGTGCGATGTCCTCCTTGTTCTTGAAGTAGCGGTAGAACGTGCCGTGTCCGGCGCCGAGCTCCCGCGCGATGTCGGAGATACCAGTCGCGTGGTAGCCACGCTCAGCGAATACCCTCCCAGCCGCGCGCAACATCGCGTCCCGCTTGTCGACCACGCTTCTGGGCACAGGACACCCCTCACGTCAGCGGAGCACGGAACGGGACACGGAATGACATGTCATTCTCGAACTGTCCGCAGAGCCCCGTCAATAGATCCGGCCAGCGTCTGTATGGCTCCCGGCAACCCCACCCTGTGCCTCCCCAACTGCCGCCGATACGCAGTCCCGTGGCGGACCTGTGCGCCCGCCAGCCGTACACCGTCGAAGTGCACGGTGCCGCTGTCCACTGTGCCCACCGTCATGCTGGTCTCGGTGCCCGCGGATCCACGCGCCTCCTTTACACACCCTGTGGGAGACTCGACGCGTGATCGTCGAACATGCGTACGCACACGTGGCCTCGTACGAAGAAGGGGAATGGCCCTGGTCCGTGCCTTGTGTGCGCGAACTCCTCGCGGACGGACTGCGCTTCTCCGCGCCGGTGACCTTTCTCGTCGGTGAGAACGGTTCGGGCAAGTCGACTCTGGTCGAGGCTCTTGCGGAGGGCTTCGGCCTGGATTCCTGGGGCGGCTCGCACGACTGGCGCTATGCCAGCCATCGCGCCAAGTCGGTGCTGGGTGAGCGGATCCGCTTCGATGCGGCACCGCGCGGCCGGCGCATGCTCAGCAACTGGTCGGCCCGCAAGGGGTTCTTCCTGCGCGCGGAGACGGCGCTGGACGCGTTGGACCGGGAAGGGTTCGCACCGGATTCGGTCAGTCATGGTGAGGGCTTCCTCGCGGCGTTCCGAGGGAAGTTCCTGCAGCCCGGCCTGTATGTGATGGACGAGCCGGAGGCGGCACTCTCGTTCTCCTCCTGCCTTGAACTGATCGGCCATCTGGACCAGTTGGTGAAGAACGGCGGCCAGGTCATCTGCGCCACCCACTCGCCGCTGCTGACCGCGCTGCCGGGCGCGGACATCGTCGAGGTCGGCGAACATGGGATGCGCCGGGTGGCCTGGCGCGATCTCGCCCTGGTCGACCACTGGCGCCGCTATCTCGACGACCCGCAGTCCTATCTGCGGCGCGTACTCGACTGAGGAAGACGAAGCCTTCCGAAGAAACGGGCCGGCGGACGAAACCGACGATTCCCGGGCGCGCTCCTGAACACCCGGGAACCGGAACCGGTGGGCGGGATCGGCTCCCGGCCCCATGGTCTAGGACATGCGGAGCCGCACCACATCCCCCGCTCTGCCGCCCGCGAGAACGTCGATACGGACGCCGTCGTCCGGGTCCGTGAAGGTCTGGCCGGGCGTGTACGCCGCCAGGTCGAGTCCGGTGCAGCCGGTGCGCGGGGACGCGGACCCGCTGCCGTTCATGACCCGGACCGGTCCTTCGCCGGTCGGGGTCGCGGAGTCGGCCTTGTAGATGAGGACTCCGGCCGAGCACGCTTGCCAGTCGTTGCCCTCGGCCCGGCGGGACTCCACGACGTACGCCGTCGTCTCGCTGATGCGCAGTACGGCGATCTTGGTACCGCCAGGTCGCTCCACGGGGGTCAGCCGTACGGTGCGGTGTCCGGTTTCGGGCAGGCAGGCGACCTGGTCGTCGCGAATCCAGCCCAGCTTCCAGGAGTGCCAGCCCAGATATTGGGGGGCGTGGCCGGCAATGTTGCCCATGACGTCCCAGCCGCCGACGTACTGATGGGTGGCGCCGGTGAAGGAGTACAGGTCGGGCAGCCCGAATGTGTGGCCCGTCTCGTGGGCGACGACCTTGGGGCCCCAGCGCCACAGATCCTGACCGAACGTCACGGCCCACTTGAGGCGCGTGCCGTCAGCGGTCACGCCGGACGCGCTGGGGTCGTAGAGGTAGGTCGGGGAGAAGGAGATCGCGGGCGCCGCCCTGGTGGGGACGACGTAGACCATGTCGTAGCGCGAGAAGTCCGCGTACGGGTCGGCGGCCGCGATCGCGTCGCGCACGTACTTCTCGTGGGTCTCGAAGGTGAGGCCGCGTGCGAATCCGTACGAGTCCGAATTCGCCGGCATACGGATCCAGCGGTGCAGTGAGGTGACGTCGAGACGGGAGCGGCCGTAGCTGGCTGTGCGCATCCAGTCGGCGGCCGGGGCCAGTTGGGCGGCGTAGGCATCCGTGGAGTCGGTGGCCTCGGCGTCGGGGAAGTCCACGAAGAGCGTCAGCACACGCCGGGTTCCCGTGGAGGGCTGGAACTGGACCCTATCGGTGTCGTGGCCTTCGTCTGTCCAGCCGGTCCTGCCGGGAAGCGCGCAATCGGAAGCGGGGGCGGGAGAAGCGGGGAGAGGGACTGGGGCGGCCGCGGTCGCCGGGGTGGAGACGGCGAGACACGAGGCGGCGAGCGCGAAGGCCGCGGTGAAGGGACACAGGCGGGTCGGCAGGGCAGGCATGTCTCTCCCGTCGGAGGCGGTGGCAGGGGAAGGGGGAGGGAAGGGGGAAGGGGAGGGACGGGGAGGCGCGGGGAACCAGGCAGTTACGCGCGGCCCGCGGCCATGTCCATCAGGCGGGCGAGTACGCGGCCGCCTGAGGCGGTGACGCCGTCGTGCTCCCACTCGTTGGTGACCCAGGCACGGGTGGCACCGACCTCTCGCGCCGTGCGCAGGGAGAGATCCGCGTCGACGTACATGTCGTCGTGGTACACGACCGCGACAAGGGGGACCTGGTTGGCGGCCAGGCGACGAGGGTCGTAGAGCGGGGGCCAGTCGCTGCGCTGGGCCAGGAGGTCCGCAGCGTCCGCGAAAGAGCGCAGACCCTTGATGTCCTGGAACATCCAGGGGTAGATCATCTCCCCGGTGAGCAGGAGAGGATCCGCCTCCTCGGCGAACTCGGGAAAGCCGGCGAGTGCCCGGGAAGCCGCCCAGCCGGTCGGACCGGCCCCTTGCCCGTACAGCGTCTCCTGCATGACGGCGAACAGCGGGTTGCCTGTGAATCCGGTCAGATCCTCCACCTGGTGGAGAAAGGTGTCCGTCAACTCGCCGCCCGGGTCCAGGGATTCGTCGAGCAGCCAGTGGATCCGTTCGAAGCCGTCACCCATGCCGAGGGCGAGGCCGAGGGTGCGCAGGCGGCGGGTGGTGAGGCGGTCCCCTCCCGGCAGCCGGATGTCGTCGGCCGCAAGGAGATCGGCGATCTTGCGGAGTCGAGGCGCGTCGTCCGGATAGCGGGCGTAGAAGTCGAGGACCCGCTCCCGCACCCGGGGGTAGGTGCGGGCGTACACGTCATCGGCGGTCGCGGTGAGACCGGGCAGGCCGCCGGTGACGTAGCAGGCCCGCAGACCTTCTGGGGCCTGGGAGAGGTAGGTGAGGGTGATGAACCCGCCGTAGCTCTGGCCGAGCGTCTCCCAGGGCGCGTCGCCGCACAGACGGCGACGTATCAGTTCCGCGTCGGCCACGATGGCGTCGGCACGGAAGCAGGCCAGATACGCGGCCAGTCGGGCGGGTGTTTCGAACCGGGAGGCCGTGCGAGCGGTGACCGGGGTGGAGCGGCCGGTACCGCGCTGGTCGAGGAGCAGCACCCGGTGGGTCTTCAGGACCTGAGCCAGCCACCCCGGCGAACCTGCCGAAGGACGCGGTGCCTTACCGCCGGGGCCGCCCTGAAGATAGAGCAGCCACGGCAGCTGTTCACCGGTGCGTGCGGGGTCGACGACTTCGCGCGCGAACACCTCGATGGTCGGGCCGCTCGGAAGGGAGTGGTCCAGCGGGACGGTGAAGAAGTGATCGGTGATGGCGTACGCCGGGTTCATGGGTCCCTTCCACAACACGCAAGCGCCAGGTGGCGTGTGACATTGCATAGGTAGCGTGAATCAACGACCCCGTCCCGAGGAACTCCCACTCGGACATAGCACCGTGTTATGGGGCTCGTGCCGCCTCAGGCCGAGCGCTTCCCGGTGCCTC
This sequence comes from Streptomyces sp. NPDC054841, assembly GCF_053611045.1. Lineage (NCBI taxonomy): Bacteria > Bacillati > Actinomycetota > Actinomycetes > Kitasatosporales > Streptomycetaceae > Streptomyces > Streptomyces sp. NPDC054841. Next base: position 11,887 of record NZ_JBSGZO010000113.1, read on the forward strand.
GCGCCGCTCGCCCGGTGCCCGCCGGGGACCGTGCAGCCGGGACCGATTGCGCGGCTCGCCGACGGTCTCGACGAGGCGGTCGTTGCCGGAGAGCGCGAGGAGCGACAGATGGAACTGCAATGTCACGTTGCTTTCGCAGGTGACAGGGTGTAGGTCCGGCTGGAGGTGTAGAACGCCAGCGCCGCCCGGCCCTGTTCGCGCGGCCCGTGGCTGGATGCCTTGGTGCCTCCGAACGGCACGTGGAAGTCGACGCCGGTGGACGGTGCGTTGATCCTGATCATTCCGGTGTCGAGCCGGTCGAGTCCGCACAGGGCCGTGTTCAGATCGGCGGTGTGGACCGAAGTGACGAGGCCGTACGGCACGGAGTTGGTGATCTGCATCGCGCGGGTCACGTCCTCGGCGTGCAGCAGCGCCGCTACGGGTCCGAAGACCTCGTCGCGCAGCAGGCGGTGTCCCGGGGGGACCTTCTCGACAAGGGTCGGGGCCGCGTACCAGCCGGGCCCGTCGGGCACGGTGCCGCCGGCCGGCGTGCTCAGGCCCTGCCAGGCGTCGCAGACCTGATCGCGGGCGTGCCGGCTGATGAGCGGCCCGCTCACGGTCGCCGCATCGGACGGATCGCCGACCGGAACGGTCCGCAGTGCCTCGGCGAGTGCCTCGCGCAGGGGATCCAGGGCCGCGCCCACCGCGATGACACGGCTGGTGGCGGTGCACTTCTGGCCCGCGTAGCCGGCGATCGCGGTGGCGATGTGGGCCGCGGCCTGCTCGATGTCGGCGTCGGGCAGGACGATCGCCGCGTTCAGACCGCCCATCTCGGCCTGGACCGGAACACCTCGGGCCGTGGCGCCTTGTGCGACAGCCCGTCCCACCGCGGTCGACCCGGTGAAGGAGACCACATCGGCGGAGGAGACGAGCGCGTTGCCCTCCGTGGCCGCGCCGGGCAGGACGGTGAACACCCCGGCCGGCAGGGCCCGCTGGACGATCTCGGCCAGGCGCCCGGCACAGGCGGTGGCCTCGGGGGCGGGCTTGAGGACGACCGCGTTCCCGGCAGCGAGTGCCGGGGCGGCCTTCCAGCTCGGAATGGCGAAGGGAAAGTTCCAGGGCGTGATCAGTCCGGCCACGCCGTGCGGCCGACGGCGGGTGAGCAGCAGACCTGGGCCCGCGGCGGTCTCGTGGACCTCGCCGACGGGCTCGTACGGGGCCTGGGCGTAGTAGCGCCAGATCGCAGCCGTGCGCGCGACCTCGACGCAGGCTTCGGCAAGGGGCTTGCCCACCTCCCGGACGGCGAGCGCGGTCAGCTCGGCCTCCGCGGCGTCGATGGCGTCGGCGACCGACACGAGAGCGGCCGAGCGGGCGGCCGCCCCGCCGAGCAGCCACTCCGGCTGGGCGGCGCGCGCCCGGTCCACGGCGTCGGCCGCCGCGAAGGCGCCGGGCGCAGGAACCTGAACGAGTACGTCGGACGGGTCGGCCGGATTGCGTGAGGTGATGAGGGATTCGGTGGCGGTCACAGGAGGGAACCTCCGAGGAAGGGGTCGTCCGGGTCGAGGAAGTACTGGGCGGTGCCGGTGATCCAGGCGCGTCCGGTGACGGTCGGCACTGCGGCGGGCGGCGCGCCGACGGTGGACTCCTCGATCAGACGGCCGGTGAAGCGGGTACCGACGCCGCCGGTGATCACGCGCGTGGGCATCCCCTCGGTGTGTGAGTCGACTGCATGGAAGACATGGCGCGCAGGCACGGGCTTCCCTTCGGTCAACGGGCGGAGTGGTCAGCGGTGGCCGTCGGCGACGGCCTTTTCGGTGGCGGCCCGCACTCCCGCCTCGGTCTCCCCGGACAGCGGGAAGCGCGGCGGGCGGGTGGGCCCGCCCGGCCGCCCGACGATGTCCATGGACAGCTTGATGGACTGGACGAACTCCGTCCTGGAGTCCCAGCGCAGCAAGGAGTGCAGGGACTTGTAGAGCGGGAGGGCCGTGGCCAGGTCGCCGGCGACTGCGGCGTGGTACAGCGTGGAGCAGCCGGCGGGGAACGCGTTGGGGTATCCGGCGATCCATCCGACGGCACCGGCGACGGCGAGCTCGAGCAGGACGTCGTCGGCACCGATCAGCAGGTCCAGTTCCGGAGCGAGTTCGGCGATCTCGTACGCCCTGCGGACGTCACCGGTGAACTCCTTCACGGCGACGACACTGCCGTCCTGGTGCAGCCGTGCGAGTATGCCGGGGGTGAGATCGACCTTCGTGTCGACGGGGTTGTTGTACGCGACGACCGGCGCCCCCGCCCGGGCGACCTCGGCGTAGTGGGCACGTACGGCCGACTCGTCGGCCCGGTAGGCGTTCGGGGGCAGGAGAAGCACCGAGCCGCAGCCTTCCTCGGCCGCCTGTTCCGCCCAGCGCCGGGCTTCGGCGCTGCCGTAGGCGGAGACGCCGGGCATGACGCGTGCGCCGCCGGCCACTTCGACCGCGGTCCGCACCACGCGGGCACGCTCCTCGTCGGTGAGGGTCTGGTACTCGCCGAGTGAGCCGTTGGGCACGACGCCGTCGCAGCCGTTGTCGAGCAGCCAGCGGACGTGGTCGGCGTACGCGTCGTAGTCGACGGACAGGTCCTCCCGCAGGGGCAGGGTGGTGGCCACCATGATGCCGCGCCAGGGGCGGGTGCTGTTCCAGGTGGTGTCGGTCATGTCAGCGCAACCTCTCTGCGGTATGTGACATTTCACTAGGGGGTGTGGGCTGCCCATGAGGGGACCCTCGGTCAGCCGTCGGCGACTGGGAGGGCGCCGGACTCGGGTTCGATTTCTGCTTGGGCGGCTCGGTCGCCGTGCCGATGCAGCCGTCAGTCGACATGCCCCACCGGGCCAGAAGCGTGAGCGGCGGCCATCGCGGGGGCGAAGGCGCGCATCCGGTCCCTGCGGCCCTGGGGTTCCCGGACGGCGCCGACGACGATGACGTCCGAGACGTTTCTCGTGAACACGACAGTAATATTTCACATTGCACAGCCTGTCGCCAGGCCGCGGTGCCAGCCTCCTCGGACACGGGTGGGTAACGAGACACCCGACACCTTGTCAGTGCAATTTCACATTACTATGTTACCGGTCACATTCCAGCCGTCCTGGGCTGTCCGACTGCTTCCGGAGTGACCACTCATGGACAAGCGCACCTGTACCGCTCTCGCCACAGCGCTCGTGGCGACCCTCACCCTCGGCACGGCCGGCTGCTCCGGCGGGCCGGAGGCGAGCGGCGCCCGTAGCGGCAAGAACCCGGCAACGACCAACAACGGCCATGTGGTCGGCGGGACGCCGCAGAAGGGCGGCACCCTCACCGTCCTCTCCAACCAGGACTTCACCCACCTCGACCCGGCCCGTAACTGGGTGATGGGCGACATGGACTTCGGAACCCGGCTGCTCTACCGCACCCTCGTCACGTACAAGGCGGAACCGGGCGCCAGGGGCGGGGACCTGGTCCCCGACCTCGCCGAGGATCTCGGCGTCTCCTCCAACGGGGCCAAGACGTGGACCTTCAAGCTCAAGAAGGGTCTGAAGTACGAGGACGGCTCGCCGATCAGGGCTCAGGACATCAAGTACAACGTGGAGCGGTCCTTCTCCCCCGACCTGCCCGGCGGCCCCGACTACGCGGCCCGCTACCTCGCCGGCGCGGAGGGCTACCAGGGCACGGCCCAGGGCAAGCACCTCGACTCCATCAAGACCCCCGACGAGCACACGATCGTCTTCGAACTGCGCAAGCCCTTCGCCGAGTTCCCCTACGCGACGGTCCTGCCCACCTTCGCCCCGGTGCCGAAGGCGAAGGACAAGGGGCCCCAGTACGACAACCGCCCGTTCTCGTCGGGGCCGTACAAGATCGAGTCGTACGACCGCGACAAGCAGCTCGTGCTGGTCCGCAACACCCAGTGGGACCCGGGAACCGACACCGTGCGCAAGGCGTATCCGGACAAGGTGGTCGTGGTGATGGGGCTCAAGGCCAACCAGATCGACGACCGGCTCATCGCCGGCCAGGGCCAGGACGCCTCCGCCGTGCCCTGGGGCAAGCTGCGCCCCGAGAGCACCCCCAAGGTGCTGACCAAGGACGACGTCAGAAAGCGGCTGCTCGCCGAGTCCACCAACTGCACCGAGATGGTGCAGATGCACACCGGCCGTGCGCCGTTCGACAACGTCAAGGTGCGTCAAGCCGTGCAGTACGCCCTGGACCGCGAGGGCATTCTCACCGCCTCCGGCGGGCCGGCCCTCAACGACGTGGCCACCGCCTACATGCCGGGCCCGCTCTTCGGCGGCAGTCAGCCCGACACCCTGAAGATCCCCGCAACCGGTGACGCGGAGAAGGCGAAGCAGTTGCTGAAGGAGGCGGGCAAGCCGGACGGCTTCTCCACCAGCATCACCGTCTCCAACGGCGACAAGGGGGTCGGCGAGGCGATCCAGCAGTCCCTCGGCCGGGCCGGGATCAAGGTCACCATCGAGACGGTGGACCCGTCCGCCTTCTACGACACCATCGGCGACACCAAGAACCGCACCGATCTGGTCTACACCGGCTGGTGCCCCGACTACCCCTCCGGCTCCACCTTCCTGCCCTTCGTCTTCGACGGCCGCTACATCAAGGAGAAGGGCAACTCCGGCAATCACTCGCTGTTCCGCGACGAGGCGACCATGAAGCGGATGGACGAGGTCGCCGCCATGACCAATGCCGAGCAGGCGGGCAAGGCATGGCGCGAGCTGGACGGACAGATCCTCGCCAAGGCCCCCGCGGCACCCGCCGTCATCGAGCGCATGCCCCTCCTGCTCGGCACCAACGTCGCGGGCGCCTTCGGCCACACGTCCTTCGGCGGCCAGATCGACTACGCCACGGTCGGCCTCAAGGACCCCTCCAAGAGCAGCAACTGAAGGCACGTCACCTCATGGCTTCCACCGTCTCCGTTCCGGTGGGCAGCAGCCCCTGGCAGCTCGCCCGCGCGGAACTGCGCCGTCGCCCCTCTGTGAAGGTCTCCCTCGTCGTGGTCGCGCTGTTCGCGGTCATGGCGGTGGCCGCCCCCGTGCTCAGCGCGCTGGGCGGCTGGTCCCCCGAGGAGTTCGACAAGTCCGCCGTCGACCCCTACCTGGGAGGACAGCCCATCGGTCCGCTCGGTGGTGTCTCGGCCGAGCACTGGCTCGGCGTCGAACCCGTCACGGGCCGGGACCTGTTCGCCCGTGTCGTGCACGGCGCCCGGATCTCCCTGCTCATCGCCTTCGCCGCCACCGCGATCGTCGTCGTCGCGGGGACGGTGGCCGGGATCGCGGCCGGCTACTTCGGCGGCCGCACCGACGCCGTGCTCTCCCGCCTGATGGACCTCACCATGTCCTTCCCGTCCCTCATCTTCATGATCGCGATGATGTCCGTGGCCAGGGACGTCAACCGGGTGGTCCTGATGACCGCCGTGATCGGCCTGTTCGGCTGGCCGGGCATCGCCCGCGTCGTGCGCGGCCAGACGCTCTCGCTGCGGCATCGCGAGTACGTGGACGCGGCGCGCGTCGCCGGATCGGGGCCCTGGCGGATCATCGGCCGGTCCATCCTCCCGGGCGTCGCCGGGCCCGTCATCGCGTACACCACTCTGATCGTCCCGGGGATGATCGCCACCGAGGCAGCCCTCAGCTACCTGGGCGTCGGCGTCCGCCCGCCCACCCCCTCGTGGGGGCAGATGATCGCCGAAAGCGTCGCCTTCTACGACACCGATCCGATGTACTTCGTGATCCCGAGCCTCTGTCTGTTCCTCACCGTGCTCGCGTTCACACTGCTCGGCGACGCGCTGCGCGACGTCCTCGACCCGAGGGGAAGCCGCACGTGATCGTCTACCTCGGCCGCCGGACGGCCGGCGTCATCGGTGTCCTGATCGCCATCGCGGCCGTTACCTTCACCATCTTCTACGTCCTGCCCTCGGACCCGGCCGCCGCGGCCTGCGGCAAGTCGTGCAGCGCCGAGCGTCTGGCGGCGATCCGCGCCCACATGGGGCTGGACCAGCCGCTGTGGCGGCAGTTCGCGGACTTCGTCACCGGCATCTTCACCGGCCGCACCATGGGCAGCGGCCAGTACGCACTGCACTGCGACTTCCCGTGCCTGGGCTACTCGTACGAGAACAGCCAAGGCGTGTGGGACCTGTTGACGGACCGGCTGCCGGTCTCCGCCTCGCTCGCCCTGGGTGCCGCGGTGATCTGGCTGTTCCTCGGCCTGACCGCAGGAGTCACCGCCGCCCTGCGCAAGGACACGTACACCGACCGTGCCCTGATGGTGGGTGCGGTCGCCGCCGCCTCCCTGCCCGTCTACTTCACCTCGATGATGCTCATCTACGGGCTGATCCGAACAGCCGGCCTCCTCCCCTACCCGCAGTACGTGGAGTTCACCTCCGACCCTCTCCACTGGGCCTCGAACCTGCTGCTGCCCTGGCTGGCCCTGGCCATCCTGTACGCGGCCATGTACGCGCGCCAGAGCCGCAGCTCGATGATCGAGACGATGGCGGAGCCGTACATCCGCACCGCCCGCGCCAAGGGTCTGCCGCGCCGGACGGTCGTGGTCAAGCACGGGCTGCGAGCCGGTATGACGCCCATCCTCACCCTCTTCGGGATGGACCTGGGCGGGCTGCTCGCGGGCGCGGTGATCACCGAGTCCATCTTCGGGATCCCCGGCATCGGGCGGCTCTTCTACGGAGCGCTGTCGACCGGCGATCAGCCGGTCATCCTCGGCGTCACGCTGCTCGCCGCCACCTTCATCGTCGTCGCCAACCTGGCCGTCGACCTGCTGTACGCCGTCGTCGATCCCCGAGTGAGGTATTGATGGGCGCCCCCGAACCCGTGCTGTCGGTGCGGGACCTGACGGTCACCTTCTCCACCACTCGCGGTCCGGTGCGGGCCGTGGACGGCCTCGGCTTCGAGGTTCGGCACGGAGAGACGCTCGGCATCGTCGGAGAGTCCGGTTCCGGCAAGTCCGTCACCTCCCTGGCGGTGATGGGCCTGCACACCGGCGCCTCGGTCACCGGCTCCATCACCCTGGGCGGCCGGGAGCTGACCGGTCTGCCGGAGCGCGAGCTGAACCGGTTGCGCGGCCGCAGGATGGCGATGATCTTCCAGGACCCGCTCTCCAGCCTCCATCCGTACTACACCGTGGGCGAACAGATAGCCGAGCACCACCGCGTGCACTTCGGCAGCAGCAGGAGGGCCGCCCGTGAACGGGCCGTGGAGGCGCTGGCCGAGGTCGGCATCCCCGAGCCGAGACGCCGGGCGCGGGAGTACCCGCACCAGTTCTCCGGCGGCATGCGCCAGCGGGTGATGATCGCGATGGCGTTGGCCTGCGAACCCGAGCTGCTGATCGCGGACGAGCCGACCACAGCCCTGGACGTCACCGTCCAGGCGCAGATCCTGGAGCTCATCGCACGGATCCAGCAGGAGCGGGGGCTGGCCGTCGTCATGATCACGCACGATCTGGGAGTGGTCGCCCGCGTCGCCCACGAGGTGCTGGTGATGTACGGGGGCCGGGCTGTCGAAAGGGCCGACGTGGACACCCTGTTCACGGCGCCGGCCCACCCCTACACCGGCGGCCTGCTCGACTCCCTTCCCCGCCTCGACGACAGCGACGACGAACCGCTGAGGGCGATCCCCGGCAGCCCGCCGTCCCTGCTCACCCCAGCTCCCGGCTGCGCGTTCGCGCCCCGCTGCCCCAGGCTCGGCCACACCTCCGCCGAGGAGCGCTCCCGCTGCGAGACGGTGCTGCCGCTCCTCGACGGCCCGGCCGGGCATCCGGCCGCCTGCCACTTCCCCGCGTACGAAGGCATGGCCTCATGACGTCCACCGAACCACTTTTGTCCGTAAGGGACTTGACGATGACGTTCCCCGGACGGCGGCGGTCCGCCCCGGTCCGGGCCGTCGACGGCATCACCTTCCACGTCGCGGCGGGCGAGACGCTGGGGCTGGTCGGAGAGTCCGGCTGTGGCAAGTCCACCACCGGCCGCATGATCGTCCGGCTCCTGGAACCCACCACCGGTTCCGTCACCTACGACGGACGCGACATCAGCCACCTGTCGCAGCGGGAACTCAAGCCGCTGCGCAAGGACCTGCAGATGGTCTTCCAGGACCCGCACTCCTCGCTCAACCCCCGCCAGACGGTGGCCCGGATCATCTCCGACCCGATGCTCGTACAGGGCAGTTCGGCGGCGGAGGCCCGCACCCGCGCGGTCGAGCTGATGGAGCTGGTGGGGCTCATCCCCGAGCAGATCGACCGTTATCCCCACGAGTTCTCCGGCGGTCAGGCCCAGCGCATCGGCATCGCCCGCGCACTGGCCACCGGCCCCCGGCTGGTCGTCGCCGACGAGCCGGTCTCCGCCCTCGACGTGTCCGTCCAGGCCCAGATCGTCAACCTGATGGAGCGGCTCCAGGGCGAACTCGGCCTGGCCTACCTCTTCATCGCCCACGACCTGTCGGTCGTGAAGCGGGCGTGTGACCGGGTCGCCGTGATGTACCTGGGCCGGATCGTCGAGATCGGCCCGAAGGATCAGGTCTACGCCGCCCCGGCCCACCCGTACACACGCGCGTTGCTGTCCGCCGTACCGCTGCCCGACCCGGCCGCCGAACGGTCCCGAGAGCGGATCACCCTGCTCGGGGACCCGCCCAGCCCGGCCTCGCCCCCTCCCGGCTGCACCTTCCACCCGCGCTGCCCCAAGGCCCAGGAGATCTGCCGTACCGAGGCACCGTCACTGGGGAACACGGTGCCGGCCTCGGCGCGCCAAGTGGCCTGCCACTTTCCCGAAGCGGCCTGAGCCGGCGCCCGGAGTGCGCTGAGCACGGCTGCGCCCCGGCTC
>NZ_JBSGZO010000114.1:0-15511 GCF_053611045.1 Streptomyces sp. NPDC054841
GCTCCCTCGTCTCGGAGGACGGTGCCGGACCGCGGGGCCGGATCGCCTGCTGCCCGATGATGTCCTCCAGGGAGCCGGACGGCAGCCGCCCGTTCGGGGTCGGCTCGTCGACGCCCTGCGGCAGGGCCCGGGCGATCTCGTCGGCGGCCTCCTTGGGGGGAGATTACGGCCAATGTCGCCCACACCCGACCCTGCCGCCACTCGGGCTATCACCGGCTGTGTATCCGTTGGACACGGGACGTCACGTCCGGTTGCATGGGAATTCCCCCTGCCCGCCGCCCCTGCGAGAGACGCCCATGAAGCGCTCAGGACCGCTGTTCACGCTGGCCGCCGGGCTGTTGCTCGGCCTGTTCATGCTGTCGCTCAACGCGACGACCGGTGAGCCCGCGACCTCGTCGTACGAGCGTCCGGCCGCAAGCCGGAGCCCCGGCCCCAGCAAGCCCGCGTCCCCGCCCCCACCGCCGTCCCCGACGCGGACCCCGCCGCCGTCCCCGACCCCGAGTGCGCAGACGCAGGCCAGGTACACGGGCCGTACGGCCGACGACACCGCGTCCGTCGCCATCACGCTCCGCGGCACCAAGGCCGTCGCGTACTTCTGCGACGGCCGCACCCAGGAGGCCTGGATGCGCGGTGATGTCCAGAGCGACGGCAGTATGCGACTGACCAGCGACACCGGCGCGGAGCTGGACGGCACCGTGGGCGAGGCCCAGGCCACCGGAACGGTGGAGATCGGCGACCGCAGCTGGCAGTTCACCGCCCCCAAGGTGAACAAGCCGTCCGGGCTGTACCGGGCCACCGCCCAGGTCGGCGGCTCCAAGGTCAAGGGCGGCTGGATCGTCCTCCCGGACGGCCGCCAGGTCGGCATCGTCACTCGCGACGGCAAGCCCGCCGCCGCTCCCCCGATCGACCCGGCCACCGGTGCCGTCACCGTGGACGGGACCCAGCTGACCGCCCGCCCCGTCGAACCCTGAGCCTCCCCGAGGTGCGTCATGAGCGTGGACCCGAATGCGCAGAGCCGCGACTACCCGCCGCCGCCGCCACCGCCGCCGCCGGGGGCCCCGCCCGGTCGGGCCGGCCCGGGAGCGGCGCGCTTCCTCGTCCCGGCTCTGGTCGCCGCGGTCGTCGCGGTCGGCCTGGGTGCTTACGGGAAGCTGCACGACCCGGCCGGCACCGCATTCAATCTGGCCGGTTTCAGCAGTCCGAGTGCGGTGAAGGCGTGGCTGGCCACGGCGGCGCTCGCCCTCGGGCTCGTGCAGGTAGTCAGCGCGCTCACGATGTACGGGCGGCTGCCGGGCGTACAGGCCCCGTCCTGGACGCCCGCACTGCACCGCTGGTCGGGCCGGGTGGCGTTCCTGCTGGCCGTGCCGGTCGCCGTGCACTGCCTGTACGCGCTTGGCTATCAGACGTACAGCTCGCGGGCGATGTGGCACTCGTTCCTCGGCTGTTTCTTCTTCGGGGCGTTCAGCGCCAAGATGTTGCTGTTGCGCATGGAGCGACTGCCGGGGTGGCTGCTGCCGGTCGTCGGCGGGCTGGTCTTCGCCGCGCTCATGCTGGTCTGGGCGACCTCGGCGCTCTGGTTCTTCAGCACGTTCGGAGTGACGACATGACTGACGACATGACTGACGACACGAGTGACATCACCAGTGACCGCTCGAGTGATGAGGGCACCACCCGCCGTACGGTTCTGGTGACCGGTGCCGCCGTGCTGGTGGCAACGGGCTGCAGCAAATACGGCGACGAGAGCGGCGGCGGTCGGACCTCGGCCCCGGCGCCCGCCTCGCCGACGCAATCCCCGCCCCCCGCCCAGGAGAAGACCGCCGGCGCGCAGCCGCCCGCGGGCGAGGCGCTGGGCACCACCTCCGAAGTGCCAAAGGGCGGCGGGAAGGTCTTCGCGGCCCAGAAGGTCGTGGTGACCCAGCCCGCCCAGGGCGACTTCAAGGCCTTCACGGCGATCTGCACCCACCAGGGCTGCACGGTCAACAAGGTCGAGAACGGCACCATCGACTGCCCCTGTCACGGAAGCAAGTTCCGTATCCAGGACGGCTCGGTCGCGCACGGGCCCGCGACACGGCCGCTGGCGGCGAAGCAGATCACCGTCTCCGGGGAGGAGATCCGGCTCACGTAGCCTGTCGCGCATGACTCCGACTCCCGAGGCGCTCGTCCGCGACCACACCATCTACTCCTGTGTGATGGGATCCCGGGCCTTCGGTCTCGCGACGGACGGGAGTGACATCGACCGGCGTGGCGTCTTCCTCGCGCCGACGCCGCTGTACTGGCGCTTCGAGAAGCCCCCGACGCATGTCGAGGGCCCCGCCGACGAGCAGTTCTCCTGGGAGCTGGAGCGCTTCTGCGAGCTGGCGCTGCGCGCCAATCCGAACGTCCTGGAGTGTCTGCACTCCCCGCTCGTCGAGCACATCGACGACACTGGCCGCGAACTGCTCGCGCTGCGCGACGCGTTCCTGTCGCGGCAGGCGCATGTGACCTTCGTACGGTACGCCGTGGGACAGCGCAGGAAGCTCGACGCGGACGTACGGCAGCACGGCGCGCCGCGCTGGAAGCACGCGATGCATCTGCTCCGGCTGCTGGCGAGCTGCCGCGATCTGCTCCGTACGGGCCGGCTGGTGATCGAGGTCGGCGAGGACCGCGACCGGCTGCTCGCGGTCAAGCGCGGCGAGGTGCCGTGGCCGCAGGTCGAGTCCTGGCTGAACCGCCTCGCCGCCGAGGGCGACGAAGCGGCCGCCGCGACCCCGCTGCCCGCCGGGCCCGACCGGGCGAGGGTCGAGGACTTCCTCGTGCGCGTACGGCGTGCCTCAGCGCTGCAGCAGCGTCAGCCGGGTCCGTACGACGAAGTCGTGGAGCGCGTCGTACGCGGCCGCGGGGGCGTCGAGTAGCGACGACGCGGCCTGGGCCTCGTCCAGGACGTCGTGCAGCGCCTCCACCTCCGCGCGCACGGTGTCGAAGCCCACCTCGGCGGGCCCGTGCTCGGCCTCCGTCTTCGCGGCGACCAGCTCGGGCAACCGGGCGGGCGCCGCCACCTCCCCCGGCAGTGTGGCAGATGGGCCACCACCTCACCGGAGCGCATCAGGCGGATTCCGGTGAGCAGCGGATGGATCAAGCATCCCAGCCGCGGGTCAGGCGTCCCAGAGTGCCCCCAGCGTCAGCAGTTCGCTCCGGTACTCGATCCGCTCCGCCCACTCCTTGGGCCAGGCGCGCGCGCCCAGGTGCGCCCCCGCGAACGCGCCCGTCAGGCAGGCGATCGAGTCGGAGTCGCCCCGGGTGCAGGCGGCGCGTCGGAGTGCCAGGAGGGGCTGCTCGGGGAAGAGCAGGAAACACTGCAGCGCCGTGGCGAGTGCCTCCTCCGCGATCCAGCCGTCGCCCGTCGTGAGGCACGGGTCGTTCTCCGGGTCGGGCTCGCGCAGCGCGGACGTGAGGCGCTCGAGAACCTGCAGGCACTCGTCCCAGCCGCGCTCGATGAACGCCTCGGGCGTCGCGTCGTGCGCGTATGTCCACAGGTCGCCGAGCCAGCCGTGGTGGTAGCGGGAGCGGTTCTCGTACGCGTACGAGCGCAGCCGGCCGACGAGACCGAGCGGCTCCGTGCCCTGGGCGAGCAGGAACACCGCACGAGCCGTGAGGTCGGACGCGGCCAGAGCCGTGGGGTGGCCGTGGGTGAGCGCGGCCTGGAGCTGGGCCGCGCCGGCGCGCTGGCCCTCGCTCAGCCCGGGTACGAGTCCGACCGGCGCGACGCGCATATTGGCGCCGCAGCCCTTGGAGTCCATCTGGCTGGCCTCCTGCCAGGGCATGTCGCTGTCGAGCTTGTGGCAGGCGACGAGGCAGGTGCGGCCGGGGGCCCGGTTGTTCTCCGGGGAGTGGTACCAGTTCACGAACTCCTCCCGCACCGGCCGGGTCAGCCGCAGCGGGGCGAGCAGTCCCCGGTCCATCGCTGTGCGTATGCCGCGCGCGAGGGCCAGGGTCATCTGGGTGTCGTCGGTGACGATCGCCGGCTGCGGCAGCTGCATCTCCCGCCACGGCCCGCACTTGGCGAGGATCGACGGCACATCGTTGAACTCGGTGGGGAAGCCGAGCGCGTCACCCAGCGCCAGTCCGGTCAGGGTGCCGGTGGCGGCCTGCTTGGTGACGGTCCTCGTCGCGGTCATGTCGTGTGTCGTCCTTCCGGTCGCAGAAGTGGAGGGTGCAGGGCGTTCGCCGGCCCCGCCCGGTAGAGCGCGGCCGGTTTCCCGCGGCCGCCGGTCAGGCGCGCTCCCCCCGCCACGGCCTCGACGAAGCCTGGTGTGGTGAGGACTTTGCGCCGGAAGTTGGGGCGGTCGAGCTCGACGCCCCAGACGGTCTCGTACACCTGCCGCAGCTCGCCGAGGGTGAACTCGGCCGGGCAGAAGGCGGTGGCGAGACACGTGTACTCGAGCTTGGCGCCGATGCGGTCGTGGGCGTCGGCGAGGATGCGGTCGTGGTCGAAGGCGAGACGGCCGTGGCTGCCGTAGGGCATCCACTGGGCGTGCGCGGCGTCACCGCCGCCGTGCGGCTCGGGCAGGTCGGGTACGAGTGCCGTGTACGCGACGGACACGACCCGCATCCGGGGGTCGCGGTCGGGGTCGCTGTAGGTGCGCAGCTGTTCGAGGTGGAGCGCGGCGGCGGTGCTCGCCGACAGGCCGGTCTCCTCGGCGAGTTCGCGGCGGGCGGCCTGGCCCGCGGACTCCCGGGGCAGGACGAACCCGCCGGGCAGCGCCCAGGCGCCCTTGTACGGCTCCTGTCCGCGTTCGACGAGGAGGACGTGGAGCTGCCCCTCGCGGACGGTGAACACGGCGAGGTCGACGGTGACGGCGAACGGCTCGAAGGCGTACGGGTCGTACCCCTCGGGCACCCGCGGGGCGCTCATCGTCGCTCCGGGAGGGGATCGGCGAGGCGCCACCCTTCGGCGAGCAGTGCGTCGACCGCGGCCACGGCGGTGGCCAGCCGCTCTTCGTGCGGGCCGGTCACCGTGACGAACCTCCGTCCGGTGCGGGCGAGCCGGTCGGCGAAACGGGCGGTCATCCAGGGCCGCAGCTGCTCACCGTCGCGCAGCCCGTCGTCCTCGAACGGCACCCCCCGGTGGTCGGTGAGCAGCCACAGGTCGCCGCGGCCGCGCGCCGCGATCTCGGCGACCTCGTCGTTCGGCCCGCCCATGTACCGCTCGTGCCAGACGGTGGTCGCGAAGGCGTCGGTGTCGCAGATGAGCACGGGTGAGCCGGTGCGGGCCGCGGCGTTCTCCCGTTCGGCCTGCCGCCGGGCGATGAGCGGGAATTCACCGGAGGTGAAGCGGACGTCGGACCAGGTCGCTCCGGGCCGTTCGGCGCGCAGTCCGGCGAGTTTCCGCTCGCTGAACTCCCTGCCGTACTCGGCGACGCAGCCGGTGCGCGCCCACACCCCGCCGCGTGCGCGGTAGTGCCCGGCGAGCGCCGTGGCCAGGGTGGTGGTGCCGGTCGACTCGGCGCCGAGGACGACGACGCGGCGGGCGAGGGCCGCGCGTACGGGTGGTTCCAGGAAGTCCCAGCAGCCGACGGGGTCCTTGCGTACGGCCGTACCGGAGACCGGGAAGACCGTGCGGCCCAGGTCGACGCACACGGAGTCGGCGCGGAACCTCCGGGCGAGCTCCTCGCCGTACGTCTCGGAGGTGAAGACGGCGTCCACGCGCCGGGGGACGGCCGCGCGGAACACGGCCATGTGCGCGTCCCAGACGGCCGGGTCGGTCAGATCGACGGGGATGTCGTCGATGGCGCCCACGACGCGGACGTCCGGGTGCACCTCGCTCATCCACGCCATGCGCTCGTCGAGCGGGATGGACTCCACGGACGCGGCGCAGACGAGGACGGTCAGCCGCTCGCAGCGGTCGCGTGCGGTCCGTACGAGATGGTGGTGGCCCGCGTGCGGCGGATAGAACTTGCCGAGGACGAGCCCGTGCCGGTACCGCTTCATGCCGTCGCCTCCGCCAACTGCCGTTCCTGTACGGACAGGTCGCGCGACCAGTTGCGCAGTCCCAGCACGCAGAGGGTCATGAACCCGATGTACAGCAGCGAGGTGAGATAGAGCTGCTTGTAGGCGTACAGCGGTACGTACACGAGGTCCGCGGCGATCCAGAGCCACCACGACTCCAGCCGCTTGCGGCACTGTCCGTACGTCGCCATCAGGGAGAGCGCGGTGGTCAGCGCGTCCCAGAAGGGGACGGTGGAGTCGGTGGCGCGGTCCAGGAGCATCGTCAGTCCGAGGGTCCCCACCACCCCCGCCGCGAGCAGCCACGTCCACTCGGTGCGCGTGGTGCGGCGCACCGGGAGGGCGTCCGGGCCTGGTCCACCCCCGTGGGTCCAGGTCCACCAGCCGTACACGGCGAGGGTGATGAAGACGACCTGCAGCCCCGCGTCGGCGTACAGGCCGGCCTGGGCGAACAGCAGGATGAAGAGGACGTTGTTGGCGATGCCGATGGGCCAGTTGGCGAGGTGCTGGCGGGCGACGAGCCAGACGCAGAGCGCTCCGCTGCCGAAGCCGAGGACTTCGGTCCAGCTGACCGGGGTGTCGAGCAGCGTGAACAGAGGCCGCTGCAGTGGTTCGAGTACGTCCGCGAGGCTCACGCCACCCATCCTCATCTTTTAGAGTCATTCTGACTATAAAGCGGGGGCGGGCCGGCCACAAGCACAAAAAACCCGCGGCCGTCGGACGGCCGCGGGCTCTCCTGGGAAGGGGTGTCTAGAGACCGACTTCCTTCATCAGCATGCCGACCTCGGTGTTGGTCAGGCGGCGCAGCCAGCCGGACTTCTGGTCGCCGAGCGAGATCGGCCCGAACGACGTCCGCACGAGCTTGTCGACCGGGAAGCCCGCCTCGGCGAGCATGCGGCGCACGATGTGCTTGCGGCCCTCGTGAAGGGTGACCTCGACCAGGTAGTTCTTGCCGGTCTGCTCGACGACCCGGAAGTGGTCCGCGCGGGCGTAGCCGTCCTCCAGCTGGATGCCTTCCTTGAGGCGCTTGCCCACCTCACGCGGGAGCGGGCCCTGGATGGCGGCGAGGTACGTCTTCTGGACGCCGTACTTGGGGTGGGTGAGACGGTGGGCCAGCTCGCCGTGGTTGGTGAGCAGGATGATGCCCTCGGTCTCGGTGTCGAGGCGGCCGACGTGGAAGAGCCGGGTCTCGCGGTTGGTGACGTAGTCACCGAGGCACTGGCGGCCGTCCGGGTCCTCCATGGTGGAGACCACACCGGCCGGCTTGTTCAGCGCGAAGAACAGGTACGACTGGGTGGCGACGGTCAGGCCGTCGACCTTGATCTCGTCGTGCTCCGGGTCGACTCGGACGCCCTGCTCGATGACGATCTTGCCGTTCACCTCGACACGGCCGGCGTCGATCAGCTCCTCGCAGGCGCGGCGCGAACCCATGCCGGCGCGGGCGAGCACCTTCTGCAGCCGCTCGCCCTCCTGCTCCGCTCCCGGGAACGTCTTGGGCGTCTTGATCTGCGGCTTGTTCGCGTAACGCTCGCGGTTGCGCTCCTCGGCGCGGGCGTCGTACTCGCGGGAACGGGCCGGGGCGGTGCGGCCGCCGCCGCGCTGCGGGGACTGCTTCGGGCCGCCCTTGGCGCCACCGCGGGCGGCGGTGCCACGGCCCTTCTTCGGACCTTCGGACGCCGATCCTCCGACGTCGTAGCGGCGCTCCTCGGGACGCGGCTTGCCCGCGCGCTTCTGCTGGTCGTCGCGCTGGTTACCGGCACCCCGGTAGTTGCCGCGTCCGCTGCTGTTCCTGCCGCTGCTTCGCATCAAAGTTCCGTCGTCGTCGTGTCGTCTGCGTCTGTGTCCGGAGCGTCCGGATCGAACGACGGTACGCCTTCCTGCGTCTCGGCCTCGATCGCCTCCGCCTCGGGGAGGAAGGGTGCGAGCTCCGGGAGCTCGTCCAGGCCGCGCAGGCCCATCCGCTCCAGAAAGTAGTTCGTCGTCCTGTACAGGATCGCACCTGTTTCGGGTTCCGCGCCCGCCTCCTCGACGAGACCGCGCTGGAGGAGGGTGCGCATGACGCCGTCACAGTTCACGCCGCGCACGGCGGAGACCCGGGACCGGCTGACCGGCTGGCGGTAGGCGACCACGGCGAGGGTCTCCAGCGCCGCCTGCGTGAGCCTGGCCTGCTGGCCGTCGAGGACGAAGCGCTCGACGGCCGCGGCGTGCTCGGGGCGGGTGTAGTAGCGCCAGCCGCCGGCGACCAGCCGGAGCTCGAAGCCGCGCCCCTGGACGGTGTACTCGTCGGCGAGCTCGCGCAACGCGTCCGAGACCTCCCTGCGGGGCCGCTCCAGCACCTTGGCGAGGTGCTCCTCGGTGGCCGGCTCGTCGACGACCATGAGGACGGCTTCGAGCGCGGGCTTGAGATCGCTCATGCCTTTTCCTCTGCTTTCTCGAGGGGCTCGGGGGCTCGGTCGAATTCATCGGTGACGGTCGCCGTCGCATCGCCACCGGCCCAGGTGACGATGAGCTCGCCGAGGGCGTCCTCCTGGTCCAGGATGACGGCCTTCTCGCGGTAGAGCTCCAGCAGGGCGAGGAAGCGGGCGACGACGGTGAGCGTGTCACCGACGCCCTCGGTCAGCTCGCGGAAGCTGACCTTGCCGCGTTCGCGCAGCATGCCCACGACCACCGCGGCCTGCTCGCGCACGCTCACGAGAGGCGCGTGGATGTGGTCCACGTACACCTGGGGCTTCGGCTTGGGCTGCATGGCCTTGACGGCGAGCTTGGCGAAGCCCTCGGCGCCGATGCTGATGACGACTTCGGGGAGGAGCTCGGCGTGGTGATCCTCGAGCCCGACGGTACGGGGGTAGCGCCGGGCCTCCTCCTCCAGCCTGTGGTGGAAGATCTCGGCGATCTGCTTGTACGCGCGGTACTGCAGCAGCCGCGCGAACAGCAGGTCCCGGGCTTCGAGCAACGCGAGGTCGGCCTCGTCCTCCACCTCGGCGGCGGGCAGCAGGCGGGCGGCCTTCAGGTCGAGCAGAGTCGCCGCGACGACGAGGAACTCGGTCGTCTGATCGAGATCCCAGTCGGGTCCCATGGCCCGGATGTACGCCATGAACTCGTCGGTGACCTTGGAGAGCGCGACCTCGGTCACATCCAGCTTGTGCTTGGAGATCAGCTGGAGGAGCAGGTCGAAGGGCCCTTCGAAGTTCGCCAGCCGTACCTTGAACCGCCCGTCGTCGGCGGGTCCAGGGTCGTCTTCGCCCGCGGGTGCGCGCTCGCCGGGACGGGTCCCAGGGAGCTCGGACCCGGACTCCGCGGGGACCATGGGCCCGGGCTCCTCGCCCTCGTTCCCCGCGGGCTCCACCACGGGATCAGCCACACCGAGGGCCGCGTCGGCCGCCGGGTGGGAGCCGTGTGCCTCGCCCCCGGGCTCCACGAGGTCCGCCGCCACGGGCTCCACGAGGTCCGCCGCAACCACCGGATCGTGTGCCGCCTCGGCCGGCGGGTCGGCGGGGGCCGACGGGGCCGCCGCCGGCTCGGCCGACGGCTCACGGGGTTCCGGGGGGAATCCCGCGGAACGTCCCCCCGGAGGGGCCCCGGACGCACCCGGGCCGCGGCCCAGCGCACGTCGAGAGGCGCGCGGCGCTGGGGTGGAGGCGTCGTCGGTCGGGGGCATCGTGGTCCAGGGAGCGGAAGGAACGTCGCGCGCAGGCTACCCCGTCAGCGGCCGCGCAGGCGCCGCACCAGGATGCTCGCGTCGCCCCGGGACTCCAGGTCCGCGAGCACGACCGCCACGGCTTCGCGGACGATGCGCCCGCGGTCGACGGCGAGCCCGTGCTCGCCGCGGAGCACCAGGCGTGCGTGCTCGAGGTCCATCAGTTCCTCGGCCGAGACATAGACCGTGATCTTCTCGTCGTGCCGCTCACGGCCGCTCGGCCGACGGTTGGCCGTACGGCTCCGCCGGCGCTGAGCCGGGGCCGCAGCAGCGGTGGGACGGCCCTTCGCGGCGGCATTGGCGGGAGACCCGGCCTGGTCGCCGTCCGCGGCCGTACGGCTCCGGGGCTCGGCGGCCTCCGCCTCCGCCGCCGAGTGCTCCTCCGACGCCGAGGACGCCGGTGACGCCGGCGCGGAAGCGACCGGCTGCGCGTCCGCCGCCGGGTCGCTCTCACCCGCCGGCGCCGGCACCCGCGCCTCGCCGTTCGCGCCGGCCGCGCCCCGCCTCGGGGACGACGACTGCAGCGCCGTGCCGCCGGTCGTACGGAACAACTCGTCGGCCCCCGGCAGACTCACTCGGCGTGACACCGGGCGAGCACCTCCCTGGCGAGCTGGCGATAGGCGGCGGCACCGACGGAGTTGGACGCGTACGTCGTGATGGGCTCACCGGCGACCGTGGTCTCCGGGAAGCGCACCGTGCGCCCGATGACCGTGTGGTAGACGTGATCGTCGAAGGCCTCGACCACGCGGGCCAGCACCTCACGGCTGTGCACCGTGCGCGAGTCGTACATCGTGGCGAGGATGCCGTCGAGCTCCAGGTCGGGGTTGAGCCGCTCCTGGACCTTCTCGATCGTCTCGGTCAGCAGCGCGACACCGCGCAGCGCGAAGAACTCGCACTCCAGCGGCACGATCACCTTGTGAGCGGCCGTCAGGGCGTTCACGGTCAGCAGACCGAGCGACGGCTGGCAGTCGATCACGATGTAGTCGTAGTCCTGCATCAGCGGCTTCAGCGCACGCTGCAGCGTGGACTCGCGCGCGACCTCGCTCACCAACTGCACTTCCGCGGCCGAGAGGTCGATGTTGCTCGGCAGCAGGTCCATGTTGGGCACGGCGGTCTTCAGCAGGACCTCGTCCGCGGACATGCCCCGCTCCATGAGCAGGTTGTAGACGGTGAGGTCGAGCTCCATCGGGTTCACGCCGAGGCCGACCGACAGGGCTCCCTGCGGGTCGAAGTCGACGAGCAGGACCCGGCGTCCGTACTCCGCGAGCGCGGCACCCAGGTTGATGGTCGACGTCGTCTTGCCGACGCCGCCCTTCTGGTTGCACATCGCGATGATCTTCGCGGGGCCGTGGTCGGTCAGCGGGCCCGGGATCGGGAAGTACGGCAGCGGCCGCCCGGTGGGGCCGATCCGCTCGCGGCGCTGGCGGGCCGCGTCGGGCGCGAGCGTGGCCGCGTACTCCGGGTCCGGCTCGTATTCGGCGTCTGGATCGTAGAAGTGCCCCTCGGGCACTTCGTCGTAGTCGGCGAAGTGGGTGGACTCTCGGCCACTCTCGTTGCCGGCCATGGCGTTCACGTGTTGGCCGTCCATCATCTTCATCGTGTGGGCTGTCGTCGTCATGTGCTGGTGGGTCGCGAAGGTTCGGACAGCGACGGAGCCGACAGCTTCGAGCCCGGACGCAGGACCCTGGTCCCGCGCAGGGATCCCTGCATGACCACCCCCGGGAGAAAATGTCGACTCATTCACAAGTCGTCTTACCTCCTTGGACGTGACCAGGAAAATTTATCGATAGGTCAGCGTGGCACCATGCCGACGGTTGGCGACTCTATGGCGTGTCACCGGTCCGCAGCAACACAATCCGCCGGACCCGGCCCGATGTGTCGGGAACCGAACACCCCGCTGTCAAGGGTGCACAGGCCACTTGGCAAGGTATGGCCGTCGAGTTTCACGGGTGTGCGAAACGGTTAAAGGGTTACGTTCGAGGCGAGTTGAGCGAGAGCCTGAAGTGTCCGGACACACATCCGGCCGGACCTTGCTCGACAAGGTCCGGCCGGTTGCGTGATGTTGACGACCCCTGTTGACAGGGCGGTCGCTTGTCAGTCGCGGTGTCAGCCGAGCAGCGTGCTCAGTTCGACCGACTCGAGGCCGTGCGCCTCGGCGACCTCCTTGTAAACGACGTGGCCCTCATGGGTGTTGAGGCCCTTGGCCAGCGCGGGGTCACGGCGCAGCGCCTCGACCCAGCCGTTGTTGGCCAGCGACACGATGTACGGCAGCGTGGCGTTGGTCAGCGCATAGGTGGAGGTGTTGGGCACCGCGCCCGGCATGTTGGCGACGCAGTAGAAGACCGAGTTGTGGACCTGGAAGGTCGGCTCGGCGTGAGTGGTCGGGTGCGAGTCCTCGAAGCAGCCGCCCTGGTCGATGGCAATGTCGACAAGGACACTTCCGGGCTTCATCTTGGCGACGAGCTCGTTGGTGACCAGCTTCGGGGCCTTGGCGCCCGGGATGAGGACGGCACCGATGACGAGGTCGGCCTCGACGACGGCCTTCTCCAGCTCGTAGGCGTTGGAGACGACGGTCTTGACCTTGGTCCCGAAGATCTTGTCGGCCTCGCGCAGCTTGTTGATGTCGCGGTCGAGCAGGGTCACGTGGAAGCCCAGGCCGACGGCGATCTGGGTGGCGTTCCAGCCGGAGACGCCACCGCCGATGACGACGGCCTCGCCGGCGTGGGTGCCCGGGACGCCGCCCGGCAGCACGCCACGGCCGCCGACCGAGCGCATCAGGTGGTACGCGCCGACCTGCGGGGCCAGCCGGCCCGCGACCTCGGACATCGGGGCGAGCAGCGGCAGGGCGCGGTTCGGGAGCTCCACCGTCTCGTAGGCGATCGCGGTCGTGCCGGACTCGAGCAGGGCGTCCGTGCACTCGCGGGAGGCGGCGAGGTGCAGGTACGTGAAGAGGGTCTGGTCCTTGCGGAGGCGGTGGTACTCCTCGGCGATGGGCTCCTTGACCTTCAGCAGCAGGTCGGCAGTCGCCCAGACCTCGTCGGCGGTGGGCAGGATCTGCGCACCGGCGGAGACGAACTCCTCGTCCGTGATCGAGGAGCCGACACCGGCGTTGGCCTCGATGAAGACCTGGTGGCCGTTGCGCACGAGCTCGTGCACTCCGGCGGGGGTGATCGCCACCCGGAACTCGTTGTTCTTGACCTCGCGGGGGATGCCGACCTTCACGTCGATCACGGTCCTTGACTCAGTGGGATATCTGGTGCACTTCCATAGTTACCCGGATACGCCGGGCGCAACGGGAGAGACCGGGGCGACACCCGGCAGAGCCAGTCTAATGAAGGACTTCTCGCTGTCTAGCCTTGCAAAGCAAAATTCTCAGACTGAAACACTACGGATTTCGTAGGCCGGAAGTATCGGTTCCAAGCAGTTGCTCGGCCGCGGCACGGTGTAGCCGGGCCGCGGCAGGGTCGCCGAGCCGCTCCAGCGTGTCGGCCAGTCTGAGCTGGAGCGCCGCCTGCAGGCGCAGGTCCCCGGCCTGCCGCGCCCAGGCAACCGCCTCCTCGCAGGTGCGCAACGACTCCTCCGGCCGGCCGGCGTACTCCTGCACGCGGGCCGCCTCGCTCAACGCCCGTGCATGGCCGGGCAGATCGCCGAGGCGTCGGTATCCGGCCGCGGCCGCCCGCCAGCTGCGCAGCGCCTCGCCGTAGCGGCCCGCATAGGTGTGCACGGCACCCAGCCGGCCGTACAGCCGTGCCTCGTCGGCGCGCTCCCCGCGGGCGAGCCGCTGGGAGAGGGCGCGTCCGTACCAGTCGGCGGCGCGCTGCCAGTCCTCCATCTCCTGGTACGCACCCCCTACGGATTCCATTGCGCGGCCGGTCGCGTACGGATCATTCGCCATGCGTCCGGCGTCCAGCGCCGACCGGTATCGCACCAGAGCGTCTTCGGTGCGGCCGGTCTGCACATCCAGGTCGGCGAGGTTGAGCAGCGCGGCCGCCCGCTCCCGGTGGAGTTCGCGGCGCTCGGCGACGTCGAGGACCAGCTGATGCAGCCCGTACAGCTCGGGCGCGGCGGCCTCGGTGCCACGATGCGCGGCCAGGGCCCGTGCGAGCGCTGCGATCAGCCGGCGGGCCAGGGTGTCGAGCTCGCCGTCGGTCACCGCGGCCCGCGCCGCCGCCAGCAGGGCCGGCTGCCGGGCCCGCAACCAGCCCTCGGCGGCGGCCGCGCCGTCGAAACGCAGGGCACGCGGCAGCTCGGCGAGCTTCCTGCGGGCCGTGGAGCCGTCCGGTTCGGTGATGGCCCGGCAGGAATGCAGCAGCCGTACGGTCCGCTCCAGCATCCGCGCCCGGGCGAGCTGCACCTCGGCCGGCCGGTCCTCGTCGGCCATCAGCGCGTGCAGCAGCGGCGCGAGACAGCCGGGCACCTGGTACTGATCACGGTCGGCGTCCGCCCGCAACAGCCCGAGGGCAGCGAAGTCCTCCAGCGTCGACTGGGCCACCGAGACCGAGCAGCCGGCCAGCGCGGACGCGGTGTGCGCATCGGCGAGCCCGGCGGGCGCGAGCGCGAGCAGCCGCAGTGCCCGGGCGGCGGGCGCCGGCAGGGACTCGTACACCAGCCGGAACGCACGCGACAGCGGCCTGGCACCGGCCGGCTCCTCGGGGTCGTCCGGCAGCGCCCGCAGCCGCTTGGCGGCATCGGCGACCGAGGCCTTGGGGCGTGCCGCGAGCCAGCCACCGGCCAGCTCCATCGCGGCGGGCTGTCCGCCGCACTGCTCCACGAGCAGTTCCGCGGCCTGCGGGTCGACCGTGATCCGCACCGAGCCGGTGAACCGGCTCAGCAGCTCGATCGCGGACTTGGGATCCATCCCGCCGATCGTGCACGGCCGTACGTCGGGGATTCCGGTGAGCGGTCCCTGCGCGACGGCGACGACGAGGCATTCGGGGTTGTCCGGCAGCAGCGGGTCGACCTGCTCGGCGTCGTGCGCGTCGTCGAGAAGCAGCAGACAACGGCGCACGGCGAGAGCCTCGCGGACCATCTCGCTGAGCAGGTCCTCCGCCGCGCCGGGCGGTGCGCCGATCCCGAGGGCGTCGAGCAGCTCGCGTGCGGTGCGGTCGGTGGGCACGGGCTCGCCGCCCGGTTCGGTGAGGCTCGCCCGCAGCACCCCGTCCGGGTACGCGTCCGCCAGCCGGCGCGCCAGCTCCCCGGCGAGCGCGGTCCGCCCGGAGCCGGGCCGCCCGGCGACGAGCAGCACCCTGGCCCGCGGCGCTTTGCGCCCGGAGATCGTGTCAAGACCGGCCCGCTCGATGTCGGACCGCAGCGCCTTCAACTCCCGCTGCCGCCCGATGAATTGCCCACCCACACCGCTTACGGTGCCACGCCCGGCCGGGTCCGCGGCCACCGGCCCACTCGGTCCGGCCGGCATCGGGCGGTCCGGGGACGACGGTGCACCCGCCCCCTCGGGGCCGTTTCGGTCCACCGCCTGATCCGTCACGGGCCACGCTCCCAGTCCGCCACGAGCCGAGCCCACCGGAGGTCTCCCCGCGGGCGCTCCGAGCGTAATTCAGGCATCTCGCCGAACCGGGCAGACCGCGACGGCGCGTGGCGAGCAGATCCCCCGATCGGATCAGCCGATCGTCGGACCGGCCCCGCGCCACGACCGACGACCAAAGCCGAACCGGAACCCACCCATAACCCGCAGTCGGCAATCGGCCCGGGGCGGGGCCGTGCAGGGTCGGCCCCGCAGGGGTGGCATCGTGCCGGGGCACATGGGTACGGGGCCGGATGCCGCCCCGAGGAGTCGAGCCCGGAGGGGCCCCACCCCACCACCCACCGGCGCAC
>NZ_JBSGZO010000114.1:15610-20653 GCF_053611045.1 Streptomyces sp. NPDC054841
CCCCAAGCCCGTCCGGCGTTTGAGGACGGACACACCGGGTCACCCGCGGTACCGGGCGCCCCAAGCCCGTCCGGCGTTTGAGGACGGACACACCGGGTCACCCGCGGTACCGGGCGCCCCAAGCCCGTCCGGCGTTTGAGGACGGACACACCGGCCGCCGTCACGGCACCGGCGCACCCCGAGCCCGTCCGGCGCTTGAGGACGGACACACCGGGCACGCCCGCGGTACCGGGCAACACCGCACCCCGCACCGCACCCGCACGCGCACCGGCCACACCCCCGGAGGGGCTACGCCTCGAACGGCCGCGCCGGCCACTCCGCCTCGGCAGGACGCAGCGCCTCCACACCGTCGCCGGCGAGCGCCGCGGTGAGCGAGAGCACGCCCACCACCAGGCAGTTGTTGTGCAGCTCCCCGCCGAGCACACCCCGGACCAGGTCCTCCAGCGGCACCCGCGCCAGCTCCATGTCGGCCTCTTCCTCGGAGACCTGGAAGCGTTCGCCCTCCGCCTCGGACAGATCGCGGGCCAGGAAGATCCGTACGGCCTCGTCACAGCCGCCCGGCGTGGTGTAGACGTCGGCGAGGACCCGCCAGTCGACGGCCTTGACGTGGGCCTCTTCGTACAGCTCGCGCTGAGCCGCGGTCAGGGGGTTCTCACCCGGCACGTCGAGGAGGCCGGCCGGGATCTCCCACAGCTTCTGCCGGACGGGGTGCCGGTACTGGCGGAGCACGAGGACGCGGCCGGACTCGTCGAGGGCGAGCACCGCCACCGACCCGGGGTGGACCTGGTAGTCACGGCGCGCGACCGAGCCGTCGGGCATGACCACGTCGTCGGTCCTGACGCTTGTCTTGTTGCCCCGGAACGGGGTCGCCGTCGCAGTGACCCGCCATTCCTCGGGGGTGTCCTTGATGGCCATGAAGCGTCCTCCAGCGAACGAACAACAAACGAACCGTGCCGAACAGAAAACCGGGGCACGAGGCCCGAAGGACCCGTACCCCGGCCAACCGTATCGCCTGACGCCTACGCGTCCGTCTTCCGCTTGACAGCCGCCTTGATCAGGCCCGCGAACAGCGGGTGCGGGCGGGTCGGGCGGGAGCGGAGCTCCGGGTGCGCCTGGGTCGCAACCAGGTACGGGTGCACGTCGCGCGGGTACTCGACGTACTCGACGAGCCTGTTGTCGGGGGACGTGCCGGAGAAGACGATGCCCGCCTTCTTCTCCAGCTCCGCGCGGTAGGCGTTGTTCACCTCGTAGCGGTGGCGGTGGCGCTCCTCGACGTACGGCTGGTCGTCGTAGACCTCACGGACGATCGAGCCCTCGGCGAGCTTCGCCGGGTACAGGCCGAGCCGCATCGTTCCGCCCAGGTCGCCCGCGCCCTCCACGTACGCCAGCTGCTCCTCCATCGTCGAGATGACGGGGTGCGCGGTGACGGCGTCGAACTCCGTCGAGTTCGCCTCGGGGATCTCGGCCAGGTTGCGCGCGGCCTCGATCACGATGCACTGCAGACCCAGGCAGAGGCCCAGCAGCGGGATCTTGTTCTCCCGGGCGTACTGGATCGCGCCGACCTTGCCGCTGACACCGCGGTCTCCGAAGCCGCCGGGGATGCAGATCGCGTCCACGTCGCCGAGCTGCTTCTTCGCGTCGGCCGGGGTCTTGCAGTCGTCCGACGTGACCCACTTGATCTTGACCCGGGCACGGTTGGCGAAACCGCCTGCGCGCAGCGCCTCGGTCACCGACAGATAGGCGTCGGGCAGGTCGATGTACTTGCCGACGAGCGCGACATTGACCTCGTGGTCGGGGTTGTGGACGCGGTCCAGCAGGTCGTCCCACGTCGTCCAGTCGACGTCGCGGAACGGCAGGTCCAGCTTGCGCACGACGTAGGCGTCCAGGCCCTCGGTGTGCAGCACCTTGGGGATGTCGTAGATCGACTTGGCGTCGATCGCGGCGACCACCGCGGCCTCGTCGACGTCGCACATCAACGAGATCTTGCGCTTGATCGCGGTCGGTACGTCACGGTCGGCGCGCAGCACGATCGCGTCCGGCTGGATACCGATGTTGCGCAGCGCGGCGACCGAGTGCTGGGTCGGCTTGGTCTTCAGCTCACCGGACGGGCCGATGTACGGCAGCAGCGAGATGTGCACGACGAAGACGTTGTCCCGGCCGACCTCGTGGCGGACCTGGCGCACGGTCTCCAGGAACGGCAGCGACTCGATGTCGCCGACCGTGCCGCCGACCTCGGTGATGACGACATCGACGTCGTCGGTGGCCATGCGCCGGATGCGGTGCTTGATCTCGTTGGTGATGTGCGGAATGACCTGGACGGTGTCGCCCAGGTACTCGCCGCGCCGCTCCTTGGCGATGACCGTGGAGTACACCTGACCGGTGGTGACGTTCGCGGAGCCGTCCAGGTCCACGTCGAGGAAGCGCTCGTAGTGGCCGATGTCCAGGTCGGTCTCGGCGCCGTCGTTGGTGACGAACACCTCACCGTGCTGGAACGGGTTCATGGTGCCCGGGTCGACGTTCAGGTACGGGTCGAGCTTCTGCATCGTGACCCGCAGGCCCCGCGCCTTGAGCAGCGCACCCAGGCTCGAGGCGGTCAGGCCCTTGCCGAGCGAGGAGGCGACACCCCCGGTGACGAAGATGTGCTTGGTCGTCGTGGCTGTGCTGTTTCGAAAAGCAGCGGGCGGCATGGCCAAGAGGGGGCTCCCGTGGTCGCGAGGTCGTCGTGCGTACCGGCGGTCCCGCTGAGGAGATCCGGAGATTTCCGGGGGTGCCGTCGCTGCGGTTCGGGGGCCGCCATCGCAATGGGGGCGCACCACCGGTCCACGGGCTACCAGGGTATCAGCGCCGAAGGGAGACTGCTTCCGGCCACACAGGGCATCATGGCCATCACGGGCTTCTCCGAGCTCACCCGCCGCTCACCCGTTCGGCGGCGCCGCATTGCCGGGAGCGTCGCGCGGATCACCGGGGTGCGTCGTATCCTGCTCGGACACTTGATTCGGAATATCGCTGCGGAGCCAGGCAGGCGACCGGCACAACCAACCCCCGCCCTCCATCAGAGTTTCGCCTGGGCGGGACCCCCATACCGGAACAAGAGCTCGTCAACGACCCATTGACCGTTTGACACCCTTGACCGCAGTAAGTGCCACGCAGGGCGGACGTGGCCGTTCGACTGGAGATCCACGTGGCCGGGCGCATCGAGGACTACGCACTCATCGGAGACATGCAGACCGCTGCCCTGGTCTGCCGGGACGGCACAGTCGACTGGCTGTGCCTGCCCCGCTTCGACTCGCATGCGATCTTCGCCGGGCTGCTCGGCACCGAAGAACACGGTTTCTGGCGGCTCGGACCCGCGTATCCGGGGGGCGCAGAGCCGCCCACGGCCAACCGCCGCCGGTACCGGGGGGACTCCCTGATCCTGGAATCGGAGTGGGACACGCCGCGCGGGACGGTCAGAGTGACCGATTTCATGCCGCCCCGTGACGGGGCACCGCAGCTGATCCGGATCGTGGAGGGCCTCAGCGGGCGGGTGCCGATGCGCTCCGCGCTGCGGATGCGTTTCTCGTACGGGCGGATCACGCCGTGGGTGCACAAGGTCGACAGTCGTACGGTCGCGGTCGCGGGCCCCGACTCGGTGTGGCTGGACACGCCGACGGAGACGTACGGCAAGGACCTGACCACGTACTCCGACTTCACCGTCTCCCAGGGCGACCGGATCGCCTTCACCATCAGCTGGCAGCCGTCGCACCACCAGCCGCCGGCGCTGCCCGATCCCGAGGGGTCGCTGGAGGCCACCGCCGACTTCTGGAGCGAGTGGGTCGAGCACTGTACGTACCACGGCCCCTACCGGGAGTCGGTGGTCCGCTCGCTGATCACGCTGAAGGCCCTCACGTACGCCCCGACCGGCGGGATCGTCGCCGCGCCCACGACCTCGCTGCCGGAGGAGATCGGCGGCGTCCGGAACTGGGACTACCGCTACACCTGGCTGCGGGACGCGGCGATCACTCTCTCCTCGCTGCTGCGCACCGGCTACCGGGAAGAGGCCCGGGCCTGGCGCGAGTGGCTGCTGCGCGCCGTCGCGGGCGACCCGGAGAACCTGCAGATCATGTACGGCATCGCCGGCGAGCGTGAGCTCGGCGAGGCGGAGCTGGACTGGCTGCCCGGGTACGAGAACTCCGCCCCGGTCCGGGTCGGCAACGGCGCCGCCAACCAGCTCCAGCTCGATGTGTACGGCGAGGTCACCGAGGCCCTGCACCTCGCGCACATGACCGGTCTGTCCCGCAACGACTACGCCTCCGTCCTCCAGCTCAAGCTGATCCGCTATCTGGAGGACCACTGGGACCAGCCCGACGAGGGCATCTGGGAGGTCCGCGGGCCGCGCCGCCACTTCGTGCACTCGAAGGTCATGGCGTGGGTCGCCGTCGACCGCACGATCAAGCTGATCGAGTCGGGCGACGCGGACGGACCGCTGGAGCGCTGGCGCGAGCTGCGCGACGACATCCACCGCGATGTCTGCGAGAAGGGCTACGACAAGGAGCGCAACACCTTCACCCAGTCGTACGGCTCGAAGGAACTCGACGCCTCGCTGCTGCTGATCCCGCAGATGGGCTTTCTGCCACCGGACGACAAGCGCGTCATCGGCACGATCGAGGCGATCCAGCGGGAGCTGTCCACCCCGGACGGTTTCGTCCTGCGCTACCCGACAGCCGGCGACGAGGCCGGGGTCGACGGTCTCGAGGGCGACGAGGGGGCCTTCCTCGCGTGCTCGTTCTGGCTCGCGGACGACCTGGCGATGATCGGGCGGGTGGACGAGGCCCGGCGGCTCTTCGAGAAGCTGCTGTCGCTGCGGAACGACCTGGGCCTGCTCGCCGAGGAGTGGGACCCCCGGCTGCAGCGCCAGGTGGGCAACTTCCCGCAGGCGTTCAGCCATGTTCCGCTGATCGACACGGCGCTCCGGCTCACCGCCTCCGGCGCGTACGGCGGGTAGGGGCAGCTGCGGGATCCCTGATCCCCTGCCCTGTCGGCCACGCGGCGGTGTCCGTCGCG
>NZ_JBSGZO010000115.1:0-20645 GCF_053611045.1 Streptomyces sp. NPDC054841
TCGTCGGCCACGCCGGACGCCGACACGCCGGACACCGCGACGGAAACCGCGACGGAGGAGCCGGCCAAGCCGCGCCGCCGCCGTACCCGCGCCAAGGCCGCCCAGCCGGAGGCCTGATCCCCTCGCGCTGAGGGCCCGTCACCCCTGAGTGGGTGACGGGCCCTTTGCCGTGCCGCCGACCGCAGCCGCACGGCGGCCCCTGCACGCGGCCGCCCTGCTACCCGTTAGCCTCGTCCGCATGAGCCGGCCCCCCACCTTCGTGCCCCCCGCCTGCGCCCGCAGCTACCACCTCCGCACCGCCCGCGGGGACTTCGCCGTGCTGGACGCCGAGCCGGACCGCCGCACGAGCAGAGGCACCGTGATGCTCCTGCCCGGGTACACCGGGAGCAAGGAGGACTTCATCGCGTTGCTCGAACCACTCGCCGCGGCCGGCTATCGCGCGATCGCCATCGACGGCCGTGGGCAGTACGAGAGCGACGGCCCCGCGGACCAACAGGTCTACACACAGGCCGAGTTGGCCAGGGACGTGCTCGCGCAGTCCGAGGCGATCGGCAACGCGGAGGGCTCCGAGGTCCACCTCGTCGGGCATTCTCTCGGCGGCCAGATCGCCCGCGCCGCCGTCCTGCTCGACCCGCGGCCGTTCCGGTCGCTGACGCTCATGTCGTCCGGGCCCGGCCGGATCTCCCCCTCCCAGCAGGACAAGGTCAAGCTGCTGAGCGACGCGCTCGCGGTGATGGACATGGGTCAGGTGTGGGAGGCGATGCAGGCGCTGGACCCGCCGGAGGAGGCCGACACCGACGGCGAGGACCTGCGGCGGCGCTGGATGCGCCACAATCCCGCCCAGTTGCTGGCGACGGGCCGGCAGCTGACCGTGGAACCCGACCGGGTCGCCGAGCTCGCCGCCGTACAGCCGCTGCCCAAGCATGTGCTGTCGGGCGCGCGCGACGACACCTGGCCCGTACCGCTGCTCGACGCGATGGCGGAACGGCTCGGCGCGCACCGCACGGTGATCGAGGGCGCCGAGCATTCGCCGAACACGGACCGTCCCGCGGACACCGCCGAGGCGCTCATCGACTTCTGGGACCAGAACTGACCAGGTGATCGAAATGACCCTGAGGGTGACCGGATCCGGACCTGAAGGTGATCAGAACTGCCCCTGAAGGTGCTGCCAGAACCCGTCTCGCAGCGCCCGCCGCAGATGCGCGTAACCACGCAGTGAGTGCTTGAGCAGCTTCTCCGCCTCCACCAGCAGGTCCTGGTCGACCGGACCGGGCAGATACGGGTGGCCGGGCAGCAGCTCCGCCATGGGCTCACGGCCACGTTCGACGAGCCAGGTCGCCGCGATCTGCGCGCCGACGAACCGTACGTCCTCGCGGTCCGGCGGCGGGCTGTCGTCCTCGTACGTCGTGACGGGCCGGCGCGTGACGTAGGGCCGGCAGAAGTCGAGGTCGAAGGTGCGCTGACTGTCCACCTCCCACAGCAGCGGCTCGGCCTGGTTGCGCCCGTCGCCCGCCTCTATGCCCCACAGATGGACCCGTGCGCCGTACCCCTGGGCGGCCTCCACCGCGGAGACGAGGTCCTCGTCGCCGCCGACGAGCGCCGCGTCGCTGATGGCCCGGTGCCTGGCGAGTGACTCCAGATCGCTGCGGATGAGGGAGTCGACGCCCTTCTGCTGGTTGTTGGCGTTGAGGTTGCCGAGCCGCACCTTCACGTCGGGAAGCTCGGCGATGGACTGCTGCTCCGGTGTGTGGATGCGGCGCCTGGCGCCGTCGTACCAGTAGACGCGCAGGAGGCGGCTGTCCGCGAATATCGTGCGGGCCTTGTCGATGAACGCCTCTATGAGCCCCTCGGCGTCGAGATCGAAGGAGCGCCGGTCCTCGGTTCCCGCTACAAGCAACCCGGCCGCAGCATAGACGTAACCGGCGTCGACGAAGATGGCATGCGTGGACGGGGTCTTCGCGACCTCGGCGAGCATGCGCTGGAGCAGCTCGTTGGTGCGCTCCAGGCGGGCGCTTATCTCGGTGGGCAGTGCGTCGTTCATACCGCCCCCCATTGTGAGCTGGCGGTGGCATACCTGCCAGTAGTTAGTCAGCCGAAAAATTTCCTTAGCGTAGGGAATGTTTGCAGACGGCATCCCGTTGGAAGGTACGGAACTCAGACGGACAGAAGGGAGCTCTTTTATGCGCTTCGAGATCATGCGACTCGACGATGTCGACGGAAACGCCGTGGACAGCACCGTTGTGGACGCCGCCTCCGTCAACCGGATGGTGCAGCAGGCCGCCGCGATCGGCCAGCGCATCTACATCCGACCGGCCCAGGCCTCGGCTTCGTAACGCCTCCGGCTTCGTAACGCCCAGGATCGACGCGCCCCCGTACGGACACGTTCCGTACGGGGGCGATGTGCTGCAACGGGGCGACGGCGTCGACGGCGTGACCTGCCGCAACGGGTCAGGAGGCCTGGATCACCTGGGTGACACCGTTGATGATCTGCTGCACGGCGATCGCCGAGAGCATCATGCCCGCCAATCGGGTCACCAGCACGACACCGCCGTCCTTGATGAGCCGGATGATCAGCAGCGAGTAGCGCATCGTCAGCCAGAGCACGATGTGCATCGCGACGATCGCCGCCCACACCGAGACCTGCGCCGCGACGCCTTCGGCGTGCTGCACCGCGAGGATGACCGAGACGATCGCGCCCGGCCCGGCCAGCAGAGGCATACCCAGCGGTACGAGCGCCACGTTGACGTCCTTCGTCTGCTTGGGCTCGTCGGTCTTGCCGGTCAGCAGGTCGAGCGCGATGAGCAGCAGGAGCAGACCGCCGGCGATCATCAGTGCGGGCACCGAGACATGGAGATACGCCAGGATCTGCTGGCCGAGGATGCCGAAGACGGTGATCACGCCGAAGGCCACGGCGACGGCCTGCCAGGCCATCCGGCGCTGGACCTTGGCGGGTCGGCCTGAGGTGAGGGCGAGGAAGATCGGGGTGATCCCGGGGGGATCCATGATCACAAACAGAGTGAGGAAGAGGGAGCCGAAGACGGCGACGTCGAACACAGTGATGCCTTGCAGGGTGTCGGGGTGTCAGGGGTGTCGGGTTCTCCGCGGCGTTTCGCGGAGTTTCGCGCGGTGCAGTGCAGCGCGGTGCAGCACGGCGCAGCACGGTGACTGGGGGTTCCACGGCGTTCCATGGAGTGCCATGGAGTGCCATGGAGATCCGCGGGGCGAGGCGTACGAAGACGCGCACGTACGTGCGCGGGGACGCCGGAAGCGGACCGCGGGGGGACCGGGGGTCAGCGGCGGGGCACTCCGCCCGTGCCCATGACCGGGAACGCACCGGTCGCGCGGCGCGTGATCTCGCCGTAGATCTCCGGGTCGGTCGTGTAGTCGCCGAGTCGGCATGCCTTGCGGCTGCCGTGGTAGTCGCTGGAGCCGGTGGCCAGCAGACCGAGATCGGCGGCGATCCCCCGGAGCCGGTCACGCGACGGCTCGTCGTGGTCCATGTGGTCGACCTCGATACCGTCGAGGCCCGCCGCGGCCAGTCGGCCGATGACGTCCTCGGGCACGACCTCGCCACGCTTGACCGCGAGCGGGTGGGCGAAAACGGTGACGCCGCCGGCGGCCTTGACCAGGCGGATGGCGTCGAAGGGGTCGAGCTCGTGTTTCTCGACGTACGCCCGTCCGCCGTCGGCCAGCCAGTCGGGCGTGAAGGCCGCGGAGACGTCCGGCACGACGCCGAGTTCGACGAGTGCGGATGCGACGTGCGGCCGGCCGACCGAGACCCCTCCCGACTTCTCGCTTCTCCGCCCACTCGGCGCAGGTGCGGCTTTCGTCGCGGCCGGCGGCCCGGCGGCCTCGCGTGCGTCGCTCGGGATGCCCGCTATCCGGGCCACCTGGTCCCAGGTGATCGGCACGCCCAGCTCCTGGAGCTTGGCGACCATGCCCTGCGCACGCGGCACGCGGTCGTCCCGTACCAGCTCACGCTCGCGCGCCAGCTCGGGCTCCTCGGGGTCGAAGAGGTAGGCGAGCATGTGCAGGCCGATGCCGTTGATCCGGCAGGAGAGCTCGGCGCCGGTGACGAGCGTGAGCCCCGCCGGCAGTGCGGCGATCGCCTCGGCGTGACCGCCGACGGTGTCGTGGTCGGTCAGCGCGACGACGTCGAGTCCGGCTGCCGCGGCGTTACGGACCAGCTCGGCCGGGGTGTCCGTACCGTCCGATGCCGTGGAGTGGGTGTGCAGATCGATGCGCACGACGCGTGACTCCAGGACTCGGGGCGGACAGGGGGACGTTCAATCGTAACGGGGGATCGAACATCACCCGGACCACCGCGTCACGTGAAAGCCGTCACGACAGCAGCCGCGGCGACAGGGCCCCGCACGGCAGCAGCTCCACCTCCGAGCCCGCGTCCCGCAGATCGGTCAGTATCAGCTCGTCGTACATCAGCAGCCCCGTCGACTCGGGCCAGACGATCGCCCACAGCCACAGCCCGCGTGCCTCGCCCGCGAAGACCGCACGGTCCTCCGGCACGTCGTTGACGTGCCACAGCGGTGTGGGCCGGCCCGCGGCGAGGACCTTGGCCTGAGGTGATGTGTCGACTGCCATGTGCGGGCCGGGGTCCGGTCCGTCGATCCCGGCGAAGCGTGCGCCGAGGCCGACACCGAGCTCCTCGGCGACCAGCAGCAACTCCCCCACGCCGCCCAGCGGACCGGGGCCCGAGCAGGCGACGGCGGTGGCGCGGCCGCCACTGCGGTCGTCGCCCGCGTACGCGACGCCGGTGAAGAGCCAGCCGACCGGGAGCGGCCAGGGCATCCACACCGGGACCTTGGCGCGGGCCACCACAACAGTGAGGGCCTCGACGCTCGGTGGGATCACGGGCTGCAACGGGTGCACGGAACCGTGCACATCGCACTGCCAGGTGTCGGCGAAGAGTCCGGGCGCCCTGACCCGACCACCACACTTCGGGCAACTGGGTTCGCCCCTCATAGCGCTCAACAGTCCTACCCGTCCGGCGTCGCGTCAAGGACGATCACCCCTCCGGCACGCCGGTTTCACCCGGCCTCACCAGCCAAAACTAGATGTAGATTGCATTCATTAGACTCTCTAACTTATTATCTGTACATCGCAACGATCCGGCGGAGAAGCGGAGGAGCATTCATGCGCGCAGAGGACCCGTCCGGCGAACGTCCCGGAGGAGCGGACGGATCGGAGGGAACAGAGGGATCAGAGGGATCAGGGGGAGCAGAAGGAGCCGAGGGAGCGGGGAACATCCTGCGCCAGCCGAAGGCGGTATGGGCGACAGCAGGCGCGTCCGTCGTCGCCTTCATGGGCATCGGGCTCGTGGACCCGATCCTGCCGTCCATCGCCAAGGGCCTGGACGCCACAGCGAGTCAGGTCTCGCTGCTGTTCACCTCGTACTTCCTGATCACCGCGGTGGCCATGCTGGTCACCGGTTTCGTGTCCAGCCGGATCGGCGGCCGCAGGACGCTGCTGGCCGGACTCGCGCTGGTCGTCGTCTTCGCCGCGCTCTCCGGCACATCGGGCTCGGTCGGCGAACTCGTCGGCTTCCGCGCCGGATGGGGCCTCGGCAACGCGCTCTTCGTCTCGACCGCGCTCGCCGTCATCGTCGGCGCGGCAGCGGGAGGCAGCGCGGCGGCGATCCTGCTGTACGAGTCGGCCCTCGGCCTCGGCATGGCCTGCGGGCCGCTCCTCGGCGCCGCACTCGGCGTCGCGAGCTGGCGCTACCCGTTCTTCGGCACCGCGGCCCTGATGGCGATCGGCTTCCTGTGCATCGCGGCGTTCCTCAAGGAGCAGCCGAAGCCCGCCCGCAGGACCTCGCTGTTCGACCCGGTGCGGGCACTCGGCCACGGCGGGCTCGCCTCCGCGGCCGCCTCGGCGTTCTTCTACAACTACGCGTTCTTCACGGTGCTGGCCTTCACCCCGTTCGTGCTGGACATGACGCCGTACAGGTCGGGCGCGGTCTTCTTCGTCTGGGGTGTGCTGCTCGCCGTCTTCTCGGTACTGGTCGCGCCGTGGCTGCAGAAGCGGTACGGCTCGATCGAGGTGCTGGGCGGTTCGCTGCTGCTGCTCGCGGTGGACGTGGTGGTGCTCGGGTACGGCGGCCACACGACGGCCGTTGTCTGCACGGTGCTGTCCGGTGCCTTGATCGGCGTGAACAACACGGTCTTCACGGAGCTGGCGCTCGGCGTATCGGACGCTCCGCGGCCGGTGGCGAGTGCGGGCTACAACTTCGTCCGCTGGTTCACGGCCGCCGCGGCCCCGTACTTCGCCCCGAAGATCGAGGAGTGGAGCGACGTCCACATGCCGTTCGTCATCGCCGGCGTCGCGGCGGCGATCGGCGCGGGCATCGTCTGGGCGCGGCGGGCCTCGCTCACGCACGAGGCGGCGGAGCCGAAGCCGGTGCACGTGGCGCAGGGCGGCGTGACGGCCTTCGCCGACTGAGCGTCAGAAGCCCTTCGACCGGCCCGTCGAGCAGCCCGTCGGACAGCCCGTCGGACAGCCCGTCAGGCAGCCTGCCATGCGGTCGTCATGTAGTCCGTCATGCAGTCGCCATGCAGCCGGAAGCCCAACTCGGCCATGAGATAGGTCACTTCACGCACACCTCGGGCGTGACTGGCGTCACGTCAGAGTTACGGAC
The DNA here is from genome assembly GCF_053611045.1 of Streptomyces sp. NPDC054841. Taxonomy (NCBI): domain Bacteria; kingdom Bacillati; phylum Actinomycetota; class Actinomycetes; order Kitasatosporales; family Streptomycetaceae; genus Streptomyces; species Streptomyces sp. NPDC054841. Next base: position 6,653 of record NZ_JBSGZO010000115.1, read on the forward strand.
CTGCGCAGCGGATCGCGCAGGTCCGTTCCGTTGGCCAGCCACCGCTCCTGGAGCTGCGCCGCGCCGTGCACCCGCTTCCACGCCGCCTCGTTCGGCGTCATCGGCAGGAGCGGAAGGAAGTGCACCGGGTCCATCGGCTCGTCCAGTTCGAGGTCCTCGACCAGACCGCCGGACTCGGCGACCAGGACGGAGGAGAACGGCGCCTGCGGCCACAGCGGCTCACCGAGGTCCAAGGAGTTGCCCGGCGCCACGATCACCCCTTCGACCTGGGGTGATGACGCGAGGACCGCGAGCGGGCGGAGGACCTTGTCAGTGTCGGCGAGCCCTGCCCGTACCGACAGGAGCAGCTCCGCGCGGGGTCCCTTCACCGGGTCGGCGAGCACATCCTTGGGGTCGGTCATCGGCTGGGCGGACATGCCGAGCGTGGCGTACCGGACGATGTCCCCGTCGACGAAACGGAGCACCTCGATCCGGTCCGTACCGAGAAACGTGACCGCGGCGCGCGCGTCGGGTTCGCCCAGCGCGGTGCGCAGCCGGGCCTCGACCAGAGCAAGAACTTCTCCCATCCCGCGAGCATAGATCGCATCAGGAACGGGCAAAGAAAGGGATTGACCCTCAGTCGGCTGATAGGCTTGGCCGCCTGGTCGGGACAGCATGCGCATGGGGCACTTCCCAGCGGTGGCTGAGGGAGTGACTCCCGAGTTCCCGACGACACGTCATCCCCCACGGGGGACCGGCCGGAGGAGGTGGGGCTGCGGTGGATCGAAGTCGACCGTGCAGTACCAACCGCTCTTCCGCGCGACCCCTCACTGTCTGAGTCTGAGGGCTTCCCGCTCCGTTCCATGGCACCGCGCACGACGGAAGAGCACGTCGTTTTTGCCTGACTGTCTGTAGCGAACGCCGTCACCGCGCGCCGCGGTGCCGCCCGCTTTGCGGACGTATCGATATAACGTCCCCATTCCGGGCTGTGCCACGCCTCGCACCGGCGGCCTCTCCGTGAAGGAGCCTGCCATGTCGATGATCCGTGACCTGCGCGAAGCGGTCCGCCCTGCGCTGCGCAAGAGCACCAGCCCGTACAGCACGTACGACACGACCCGTGACCCCTCGGCCTCCAGCGCGGTCGTCGACTGCGCCGTCTACCGCGACGGCCGCCGGGTCAAGGACGCGGAGTGCCTCACCCCGCACGAGGCGATGCTGCGGGTACGTGAGGGCGGCGGTTTCGCGTGGATCGGCCTCCACGAGCCGACGGAGGAGGAATTCTCCGGTATCGCCGCCGAGTTCGGCCTCCACCCGCTGGCCGTGGAGGACGCCGTCCACGCCCACCAGCGGCCCAAGCTGGAGCGGTACGACGACACGCTCTTCACGGTCTTCAAGACCATCCACTACGTCGAGCACGCCGAGCTCACCGCGACCAGCGAGGTCGTCGAGACCGGTGAGGTGATGTGCTTCACCGGGCCCGACTTCGTGATCACCGTGCGGCACGGCGGGCAGGGCTCGCTGCGCAACCTCCGCCACCGGCTGCAGGACGACCCCGAGCTGCTCGCCAAGGGCCCCTCGGCCGTACTGCACGCCATCGCCGACCATGTCGTCGACGGCTACATCGCGGTCGCGGACGCCGTGCAGGTCGACATCGACGAGATCGAGATCGACGTCTTCTCCGCACCGTCGAAGGGCAGCACGCGCGGTACGGACACCGGGCGCATCTACCAGCTCAAGCGTGAGGTGCTGGAGTTCAAGCGGGCGGTCACGCCGCTGCTGCGGCCCATGCAGCTGCTGAGCGAGCGCCCGATGCGGCTGGTCGACCCGGACATCCAGAAGTACTTCCGCGACGTCGCCGACCACCTGGCCCGGGTGCAGGAGCAGGTCATCGGCTTCGACGAGCTGCTGAACTCGATCCTCCAGGCCAATCTGGCGCAGGCGACGGTCGCCCAGAACGAGGACATGCGCAAGATCACGTCCTGGGCGGCGATCATCGCCGTACCGACTGCGGTCTGCGGCGTGTACGGCATGAACTTCGACCACATGCCCGAGCTGCACTGGAAGTACGGGTACCCGATGGTCATGGTCGGCATCGTCGGGATCTGTCTCACCATTCACCGCACCCTGAAGCGCAACGGCTGGCTCTAATAGGCTGCGGAGCATGAACGACGCTCAGCTCGGCAACGACCCTTCCCCCCGCTCCGCCGGGGATGCCCCGGAGCTCGGCCAGGCCCTCGTCGAGGAGGCCACCAAGAAGTCCGGTCTCATCTGGGTCCGGGGCACCGGACCCTCCCGGGCACTGTGGCATGTGTGGCACGACGGGGCCGCGCATGTGGTCGGCGACGGCCCCGGCGAGCAGCCGCTGCCCGGGCTGACCGACGGCTCCACCGCCGAGATCACCGTGCGCAGCAAGGACAAGGGCGGCCGGCTGGTGACATGGACCGCCGCGGTGACCGAACTGGCCCCCGGCTCGGAGGCATGGGACGCCGCGGTCGCCGAGCTGAAGGGCAAGCGGCTCAACGCGCCGGACGGCGAGCGGATGACCGAGCGCTGGGCCCAGGAGTGCCGGGTGCTGCGGCTGGAGCCGCGTGAGTCGTCCACGGAGCACCCGCAGGATTCCCTGTCGGCCGTCCCGCTCCCCACTCCGGCGACGACCCGCCGGCCCATTCCCGCGGCCCTGCCGCGGCTGCTGCGCCGAGGCCGCAAACACAGCTGACCCGCCCCGGCCGGAGCCGGGCGCCGTCAGCTGTCAGGCGTCGGCCACCAGCCGTCGGCCGTCAGTCGCTCGTACGGGGAAGCTGGCGGCCGTAGTCGACCGTCTCCTCCTTGGACGGGGGCTCCAGGGTGAACTCCTTGTCCCAGTCCGCGAGCGTGAGCACACCCGCGCCGCCCGCGCGGGCGAGCTGGAGCGGGTACGCGGTGCCTTCCAGAGAGACGTCGAGCGTGCCGCCGTTGCCCTCGCCGCCCATGATCTTGATCGTGCGGACGCCGCCGATCTTGTCGCGGTCGCCCTTGCTGAGCTTGCCGTGCAGCCCGAGCAGCCCGTCCAGCAGCACATCCATGTCGGTGAAGCCGCGCAGTTGCTTGTACGCCGGGTCGCCCTCGGGGACCTTCACGTACTTGTCGTCGAGCTTCTCGGCGGCGGCCTCGTCCTCCTCGCCGGTGGAATCGGAGCCGTCCTTCCCGCCCGATCCGTCCACTTCCTTGTGGCTCCAGAAGCCCGCGTCGGCCTTCAGATAGAGCGCGTCACCGACCCGCAGCAGCTCGAACGTGGAGTTCTTCGAGGTGACCGAGCCGATCGCGCCGGCCTTCTTCAGCTGCATGTTCAGCTTGTACGTGCCGCCCTTGGAAACCAGGGTGCCGGCGAGCCGTACCGCGTCCGCGCCGTCGGCCGCCGCCTTGGCCTTCGCCTCGATCGCGGTCGCCTCCAGTTTGCCGACGCCGTTCGTCCCCGCGTCCGGGTCCTCGCCGCACGCCGTGAGGGCTGCGACCAGCCCCGCGCACAGCGCGACGGAGAGCGCGGCCCGGCGGGCCCGGGCGACGGCGGCAGGGTGGAGAGCGGTCACGAGCACACTGCCTCTCATACGCGTGGGGGGTGGCAAGACCGCAGCGTACCCGGGCCCGGTGGGCCCTCCGGAAGGGAGCCGTCCGGACCTTCCACAGCAGCACCATGGAACGGTACGGGCTAGCCTGAAGCCGTTGGACAGCCGCATTTCCGGGCAGATGGGAACGGACTGAGGAGGCGCGGATCATGGCGGGAGGCGCCCCCCGGATCTTTGTCTCGCACCTCGCCGGTGTCCCGGTCTTCGACCCCAACGGCGACCAGGTGGGGCGTGTGCGCGACCTCGTCGCCATGCTCCGGGTCGGCGGGCGGCCGCCCCGGCTGCTCGGCATGGTCGTCGAGCTGCTCAGCCGCCGGCGGATCTTCCTCCCCATGACCCGCGTCACCGGCGTCGAGTCCGGTCAGGTCATCACCACCGGCGTGGTCAACATGCGGCGCTTCGAGCAGCGCCCGACCGAGCGCCTCGTCCTCGGCGAGCTGCTGGACCGCCGGGTCCAGCTGGTCGAGTCGGGCGAGGAAGTCACCGTCCTCGACGTCGCCATCCAGCAGCTTCCGGCCCGGCGCGACTGGGAGATCGACAAGGTCTTCGTACGGAGAGGCAAGGGCGGGGCCCTGCGGCGCAAGGGTGAGGCGCTGACCGTCGAGTGGTCGGCCGTCACCGGCTTCTCGCTGGAGGAGGAGGGACAGGGTGCCGAGAGCCTGCTCGCCACCTTCGAGCGGCTGCGCCCCGCCGATCTCGCCAACGCCCTGCACCACCTCTCGCCCAAACGGCGCGTCGAGGTCGCCGCGGCCCTCCACGACGACCGGCTCGCCGACGTCCTGGAGGAACTGCCCGAGGACGAGCAGATCGAGATCCTCGGGAAACTGAAGGACGAGCGGGCGGCGGACGTGCTGGAGGCGATGGACCCGGACGACGCCGCCGATCTGCTCTCCGAGCTGCCGGAGGAGGACCAGGAGCGGCTGCTGATGCTGATGCGGCCGGACGACGCCGCCGACGTACGCCGGCTGTTGTCGTACGAGGAGCGGACGGCCGGCGGGCTGATGACGACCGAGCCGATCGTGCTGCGCCCGGACGCGACCGTCGCGGATGCGCTGGCCCGGGTGCGCCAGCAGGACCTCTCCCCCGCGCTGGCCGCGCAGGTGTACGTGTGCCGGCCGCCCGACGAGACGCCGACGGGCAAGTACCTGGGCACGGTGCATTTCCAGCGGTTGCTGCGGGATCCGCCGTTCACGCTGGTCAGCTCGATCGTCGAGAGCGATCTGCCGCCGCTCGCCCCGAGCACCCCGCTGCCCGCGATCACCAGCTATCTCGCCGCGTACAACATGGTCGCGGCGCCGGTCGTGGACGAGAGCGGGGCGCTCCTCGGAGCGGTGACCGTGGACGACGTGCTCGACCATCTGCTGCCGGAGGACTGGCGCGAGGCCGAGTTCGAGGGGACGAGGTCCGCCCATGGGCAGTGAGTACGGACTCGCCGAACGCGGCGAGGGCAAAGAGAGGCCTCCCGCCGGGGCCGGGGCGCCGCGCCCGCGCGTGAGGCTCGATGTGCCGCGCGCCCCGCGCCGGAAGGTCCTGCCGGAGTACGACCCGGAGGCCTTCGGCCGGTTCTCGGAGAAGATCGCCCGCTTCCTGGGGACGGGCCGGTTCATCGTCTGGATGACCCTGACGGTCATCGTGTGGGTCCTGTGGAACATCTTCGCTCCGCCCGGCCTGCGCTTCGACGAGTACCCGTTCATCTTTCTGACGCTCGCGCTGTCACTGCAGGCGTCGTACGCCGCCCCGCTGATCCTGCTCGCGCAGAACCGCCAGGCGGACCGCGACCGGGTCGAGATGGAGCAGGACCGGTCGCAGAACGAGCGCTCCATCGCGGACACCGAGTATCTGACCCGGGAGATCGCCGCACTGCGGATGGGACTGGGCGAGGTCGCCACCCGCGACTGGATCCGCTCGGAGTTCGAGGACCTGCTGAGGGAGCTGGCGCACCGGCCGCCGGTATTCCCGCCCGTGGCCTCCCGCAGACGTGACGAAGGCGACCGCTGACAGGGGCCCCCGGGGCGGGATCCGGCGCCGTACCATCGTTCGTATGGCTACGGAAGACGCGGTGCGCGAAGCACTGGCGACGGTGAACGACCCCGAGATCAACAAGCCGATCACCGACCTCGGCATGGTGAAGTCGGTCGAGATCGGGGCCGACGGCGCAGTTGCCGTCACGGTCTATCTCACCGTCTCCGGCTGTCCGATGCGCGAGACCATCACTCAGCGCGTCACGGACGCCGTCGCGGGCGTCGAGGGCGTCACCCGCGTCGATGTCTCGCTGGACGTGATGAGCGACGAGCAGCGGCGTGAGCTCACGGCCTCGCTGCGCGGCACGACCGCCGAGCGCGAGGTGCCCTTCGCCAAGCCCGGCTCGCTGACGCGGGTGTACGCGGTGGCGTCCGGCAAGGGCGGCGTGGGCAAGTCCTCCGTGACCGTGAACCTGGCGGCGGCGATGGCCGCCGACGGGCTGAAGGTCGGTGTCGTCGACGCCGACATCTACGGGCACTCGGTGCCCCGGATGCTCGGTGCGGACGGCCGTCCCACCCAGGTCGAGAACATGATCATGCCGCCGTCCGCGAACGGTGTGAAGGTCATCTCGATCGGCATGTTCACCCCGGGCAACGCACCGGTGGTGTGGCGCGGCCCGATGCTGCACCGCGCGCTCCAGCAGTTCCTCGCCGATGTGTACTGGGGCGATCTGGACGTCCTCCTGCTCGACCTGCCTCCGGGCACCGGCGACATCGCGATCTCCGTGGCCCAGCTGGTGCCGAACGCGGAGATCCTGGTCGTCACCACTCCGCAGCAGGCCGCGGCGGAGGTCGCGGAGCGGGCCGGCTCCATCGCCGTCCAGACCCACCAGAAGATCGTCGGTGTCGTCGAGAACATGTCGGGCCTGCCGTGCCCGCACTGCGACGAGATGGTCGACGTGTTCGGCACGGGCGGCGGGCAGAAGGTCGCCGACGGCCTGACGCAGACGACGGGCGCCACGGTCCCGGTGCTGGGCCAGATCCCGATCGACGTCCGCCTTCGCGAAGGCGGCGACGAGGGCAGGCCGGTCGTCCTCACCGACCCCGACTCCCCGGCGGGCGCGGCCCTGCGCAGCATCGCCGGCAAGCTCGGCGGCCGCCAGCGCGGCCTGTCGGGCATGAGCCTGGGCATCACGCCGCGCAACAAGTTCTGACGTACGTACGCGTACGTACGCGAACGTACGCGAAAGGGGCACCGTCCACCGGGACGGTGCCTCTTTCGTACGTCCAGGCGTACGCCGCGTACGTCTAGGCGTACGCCTCGAGGTCAGACACCACCGAGAACCCCAGGCCGTAGGCGCTCAGACCCCGCCCGTACGCCCCCACGTGCACCCCGTTCTGCGCGGACCCGGCCAGCACCCAGCCGAACTCCGACTCCCGGTAGTGGAACGGCATCGGCACCCCGTCCACCGGCAGCGACAGCTCGGACCACGCCGGACCGGACAGGTCGTCGGCCAGCGCGAACGCGGTCTCGGTCTGCTGGTCCAGCCAGTCGTCGCGCAGCGTGTGGTCGAGCTGCGCGGGCCACGTGTACGCCAGCAGCCCCGAGCCGGCCAGCCAGGCCGCGGACGAGACCGTCGTGGCCTCCAGGAGGCCTGTGCCGTCCCCGGTGCGCCGTACCGGGCTCGCCGCGACCGTCACGACCACCGCGAAGCGTTCCTTGTCGACTGCGGTCGCGTCGGACTTTATCGACGGCTCGTCGCCGTGGCCCATGGAACCGTGCTGCACCGTTCCGTCCGCGTCGGTGCCGACCTGCATCAGCCAGCGCGGACCGGCGAAGGCCTCGTCCAGTCCGTACCAGGGGAACGGTGCGCGCAGATAGCTGTCGACCGTACGCCGGGCTGCGGGCACCCCCTCAGCGGTGGACGTGCTGGGCGTACTCTGCGCCGCCCCTACCCGACTCGTCGTCTCCATCTGCCTGGCCGCCTCCTCGATCACCAAGGTCCGGAACGGCCCGCCCCCCGCGGGCGTCCTCGTTTCCGGACAGATGGAGAGGATAGCCATCTCGCACCGGCTCGTAGCGGTTGATGGCGCTCAGGGCGCTCAGGTGGCGTCTGCGTCGAACGGCGGGCGCTCGCCCTGATCGACGGTTTCGCGCTTCTTGAGTCGATCCGGAGCGGCGCCGGGCGAGCCGTTCACCACGGCCGGGACGGAGCTGTCGGGCTCCTTGCCGTGCACGGCGTCCGCCACGTCGTTCATTTCCTTCTTGAGATCGAAGGTGCTGCGGATCTCCTTGAGATCCTCGTTCTCATTCAGCTGCTTGCGGATGAACGTCTTGGGATTGAGGTCCTCGAACTCGAAGTCCTTGAATTCCGGGCCCAGTTCGCTGCGGATGTCGTGCTTCGCGTTGTCGGAGAACTCCCGGACCTTGCGGATGAAGCGCGAGGCGTCCTGGATGACCTTCGGCAGCTTGTCCGGGCCGAAGACGAGCACGGCGAGGACCACGAGTGTCACGACCTCGAGTGCGCCTATGTCATTGAACACCTTGCTGCTCCTTGTGTTCGTGTTCTCCGTGCCGCTGCAGAATGACCGGATGGGGCCGGCTCCACGGTACCCGGCGAATCTGTCCGGCCGGTACCTTCGGGGTGTCCCTCACGTGCCGGTCGACGAACCGAGCGTCACCGTCCTGGTCTGCTCTTTGCCCTTACGGGTCAGCGTGAGCTCCAGCCGGTCGCCGGGGCGGTGCGCGCGGATCTTGACGATGAGTTCCTCACCGTTGTGCACCCGCTGGCCGTCCACCTTGGTGATGACATCGCCCGGGCGCAGACCGGCCTTGGCGGCGGGGCTGCCCGCGGTGACGGACGGGGCGCCGTCCTTGCCCTTCTCGCCTACGCGGGCGCCGTCGCCCGCGTAGCTCATGTCGAGGCTGACGCCGATCACGGGGTGGGTGGCCTTGCCCGTGTTGATGAGCTCCTCGGCCACCCGCTTGGCCTGGTTGATGGGGATGGCGAAGCCGAGGCCGATGGAGCCGGGCTGGCCGGCCTTTCCGTCCGGGTCGGTTGCGCTGTCGGCGGCGCGGATCGCGCTGTTGATGCCGATGACGCGTGCTTTGGAGTCGACGAGCGGGCCACCGGAGTTCCCGGGGTTTATCGGCGCGTCGGTCTGCAGCGCGTCGACATAGCTGATGTCGCTGCCGTCGCCCTCTTCACCGCCGGCGGTGATCGGGCGCTCCTTGGCGCTGATGATTCCGGCGGTCACGGTGTTCTGCAGGTCGAAGGGCGCGCCGATGGCGACGACGGGGTCACCGACCCGCACACTGTCGGAGTTGCCCAGCGGCAGCGGCTTGAGGCCGGAGACGCCGCGGACCTTGACGACGGCGAGGTCGTAGCCGCTGTCCTTGCCGACGAGGGTGGCGCGCGCGGTCTCGCCGCCGCTGAAGGTGACGGAGATGTCTCCGGAGCTGCCGGCCGACGCGACCACGTGGTTGTTCGTGAGGATGTGGCCCTGCGCGTCCAGGACGAAGCCGGTGCCGGTGCCCTGCTTGCCGCCGCCACTGACGTGCAGCGTCACGACACTCGGCAGCGCGCTGGCGGCGATGCCGGCGATGCTGTCGGGGGCCCGGCCGGAGTCCTCGGGGCCGGCCTGCGGCAGCTCGACAGTGGTGATTCCGCCGTTCCGTTCGAGGTACGCGCCGACGCCGCCGCCGAGCACTCCGGCGAGCAGCGCGAAGAGCAGCGCGCCGACGAGGGCCACGCCGCGCCGGCTCTTCTTCCTGGGGGGCTCGTCGGCCCGGGTGAGCGTGCCTCCGGGGGCACTCCAGGGGTCGTAGTGGGTCCACTGCGCGGGTACGGGGGCCGGTGCGGGTGCCGGTGCGGGCTGTGCGTACCCGTTGCCCGAGCGGTACTGCGGCGGGACATGCGTTCCGTGCGCCGGCGTGCCGCCCACAGGTCGCTGCACGGGCGGGGCAGGCGCCCACGGCCCGGGGCCGCCGTACGGCGGTGTCCGGTACTCGTCGGGCTCGTGCATCGGCTGCATACCCACGCCGCCGGTGGGGTGGCCTCCGGCGGGGGCAGCTGCGGCGTGTGCGGCCTCTGGACCCGGGACCTCGGGTGCGGGGACCACCGGCGCCGGGGCCTCCCGGACCGTCCCGGCCTCGCCGGGCGCCGGGACGGACGGCGAGGCCACCGGGGCGGGTGCCGCCAGGGGGTAGTCGGGCTGATCGTCGATGTGGGCGGCCGGTGCCGCGGGCGGCACGACGTCCGCGGCCGGGACGGTGTCCGTAGCCGGGACGGTGTCCGTGGGCTCCGTGGAGTCTGTGGAGTCCGTGAGGGCCTCCGTCGGAGCCGCGTCGGGCGCCGACGGTGTCTCCGTACGGGCCGGGCGGCTCCACCACTTCGCTTTGGGACCCGTCGGCTTCCCGTTCTCCATGCTCTCCCCGCAACTGGCCAGTCCGCGCGCCCCGCCGGGCACCCCTTCCCTGGATTCAACCAGGTTTACCGGTGGTGTCCCACAGGGTGCCCGGTCACTTGAGCGCCGGGACGCCGGATCAGTGCCGGGTCGGGGACGCGAGCCGGCTGGGCAGCGGGGTGGCCGACAGCGTCGGGCCGGGGGCGGTGGCGAGCTGGAACGCCGAGCCCGTGGGCCGTATCAGCGGCGGCGTGGACCCGCCCGTGAGCAGAGCCGGCGCCGCGAAGGGGTGGGACAGCGGCTGTGCCTGGGTCAGGGTCTGCGGGGTCATCGCCGCGGCCCGCTCACCGCTCAGACCGACCCGCCCGCCCGCCCCGCCGCGACGGCGGTTGGCTTCCGCTCCACTGCTGGTCGCGGTCGTCGTGCGCAGCGGTGTGACGCTGTTGCCACGATGCTCCCCGCGGGCCGATACGTCGCCCGTGGCGGCGAGCGGCAGCGTCCCGCCCAGGGCGATCGCCGCGAACGAGACGGCGCTGGCCGCGGCGAACGCGAACCTGCGGCCGCGCCACGGCGAACGCTCGGCCTCCTGACGTCCCACGTCGTGGATACGGAACCCTGATCCCGGCCCGCCGTCGGGCAGCCCGGGCCCGCCGGGTACGTACCCGAAGCCCTCCGGGGTCACGCCGAAGACAGCATCGGTGAGGCGCCCCCCGCCGAAGGGACCTCCCCGCCCGTCGTCATCACCTCCGGGCGGCCCGGCGGGGAGCCCCTGCAGCCGCGCGAGCAGGCCCTCGGAGGGCGGTGGCGGGGCGGCGGTGGCGAAGACGCTCTTCAGCCGGCGCTGCGCGTCGGCCTCGGCCTTGCACTTGGGACAGGTCGCCAGATGGGCCAGGACGCGCTCGCGCGCGTCATGTTTCAGCTCGCCGTCGACCAGGGCAGCGAGCCGGTCCCCCAGATGCTGCTCCGCGGGGGTGGGAGTTGTGCCGCTCACGCCGCCCCGCCCTCCCCGGCCACGCCCGCGAGCGCGCGCTGCTCGGCACGCGCCTCGGGAGAGCGGTGCTGCAGGGCCTTGCGCAGATGGGACCGGCCGCGGTGGATACGGCTGCGGACGGTGCCGAGCTTGACGCCGAGCGTGGCCGCGATCTCCTCGTACGAGAGACCCTCGATGTCACAGAGGACCACGGCCGCGCGGAACTCGGGCGCGAGGGTGTCGAGCGCCTGCTGCACGTCGGCATCGAAGTGCGTGTCGTGGAAGACCTGCTGGGGGGACGGCTCACGGCTGGGCAGCCGCTCGGCCGCGTCGTCGCCGAGCGCGTCGAAACGGATGCGCTGCTTGCGGCGGACCATGTCGAGGAACAGATTGGTGGTGATGCGGTGCAGCCAGCCCTCGAAGGTCCCCGGCGTGTAGGTCGACAGGGAGCGGAAGACACGGACGAAGACCTCCTGGGTGAGGTCCTCCGCATCGTGCTGGTTTCCGGTCAGACGGTAGGCGAGACGGTAGACCCGGCCGCTGTGCGTGCTGACGATGTCCTCCCAGGAGGGAGGAGTCCACGCCTGCGATTCCGCATCCGATGCGAACGTCGCGGTGGGCACGGAGTCGGCCTGGCGGGAACGGGCGTCAGCGGTGTCGGTCACGGATTTCGGCTCACCCGCCGACCTGAGAAGGCGCCGCAGCACCCCTCTCCGATCCACAGGCGCAGCCGCACCTCCCCTGTCGGCTCTGGTGGTGTCCAGTGGAGTCCCTACCATAGCCACCTCGCCCGTTAGCTCCGGATAAGAATCTTTACGCGAATTTGGGAACGGGTGTCTTCCATCCACCCCTTTCCCCCTGCCCCTCCATAACGCCCGGTCCCATCTGCGGGTTCCCGGGCGCAGCGGATACAGTCACGGTTGCGCCGACTACGGGGACAGGAGAGGGTCATTACCGCCAACCGGCAGACGAGCTGGGCGTTCGCCGACGCCTTTGTCGCCGAGGACGAAGCTCTGCGCTGGGCCCGTGAGCGGGCCCGGGAGACAGGGCTGCCCTCGGTGTCGCCAGGCACCGGCGCCGCCCTGCGACTGCTGGCCGCGACGGCGGACGCCAAGGCGGTGGCGGAGATCGGTACCGGCACCGGGGTCTCCGGGATCTATCTGCTGCAGGGCATGCGGCCCGATGGCGTTCTGACGACCGTCGACCCCGAGCCGGAGCGCCAGCAGTTCGCACGGCAGGCGTTCCGAGCCGCCGGTTTCGCGGGGAACCGCGCGCGGTTCATCCCCGGCCGCGCCCTCGACGTACTGCCGCGGCTCGCGGACGGCGGATACGACCTCGTCTTCTGCGACGGCGACCGGATGGAGTCGCTGGAGTGTCTCGCTGAATCGTTGCGCCTGCTGCGGCCTGGGGGTCTTGTGTGCTTCGAGGGCGTCTTCGCGGACGGCCGCACGGTCGATTCGGCGGCGCAGCCCGGCGAGGTCCTTCGGGTGCGGGAGCTGCTGCGGGCGGTACGGGAGAGCCAGGAGCTGATTCCGTCGCTGCTGCCGGTGGGCGACGGGCTGCTGTGCGCGGTGCGCCGCGGCTGATCCGGCCGGCTCCACCCCTGACACGACGACCGCCGCGGGTACGGGCGCGCATACGACACTGCCCCGGCTCAGCGTGATGCTGTGCCGGGGCAGTACGGAAAGGTGTAGGCGCTTCCGCGTCAGCCGACGACCTTCTTGAGGGCGTCACCGAGGGCGTCTGCCTCGTCCGGAGTCAGCTCGACGACAAGCCGACCGCCGCCTTCGAGCGGAACGCGCATGACAATGCCCCGCCCCTCCTTGGTCACCTCGAGCGGGCCGTCGCCCGTCCGCGGCTTCATGGCCGCCATGCTCGTTCCCCTTCCTGAAACCAGCTCATCGTCAGCCGACGGCCCCCTGGATGGGCACGCGTCACCGGCATCGAACACATTGCTTCCCAGCCATTATCCCGCATCGCGGGACCCGATGACCAACATCAGTCGGCATCGCTTGCGCAACGCGCTTTCACAAAACCGCCCAATTCGGGGATCCGCCTGCGATACTTCGCCCTCGCTTCACCTTCGCACGCCGATTCCGGCGCTCGGATTCTTTGACGCAGGTCACATACCAGTGCGTATGTCAGGCCTCGGCGATCTCCGCCATGCTGGGCTGGACATCACTGCCTGAGGCGCAAAGGGGACCCTGTCATGGCCGACACCGTGCTGTACGAGGTGAGCGACGGACTCGCGACGATCACGATCAACCGGCCCGAGGCCATGAACGCGATGAACGTCGAGGCCAAGGTCGCCCTTCGGGACGCGCTGCAGGCCGCCGCCGCGGACACCGCCGTACGGGCGGTGCTGCTGACCGCGTCGGGGCGCGCTTTCTGTGTGGGGCAGGACCTGAAGGAGCACGTCTCCCTGCTCATTTCCGACAAGGAATCGGGCACCAGCCACACGATGAACACCGTGCGTGATCACTACAACCCCATCGTGCGAGCCCTGACCGCGATGCCGAAGCCGGTGGTGGCGGGGGTGAACGGGGTTGCCGCGGGCGCGGGTCTTGGCTTCGCCCTGGCCGCGGACTACCGGGTCGTCGCCGACTCCGCGAAGTTCACGACCTCCTTCGCCGGGGTCGCGCTGACCGCCGACTCCGGGGTCTCCTGGACGCTGCCCCGGCTGATCGGCGCGAGCCGCGCGGCCGATCTGCTGCTGTTCCCGCGGTCGATCACCGCGCAGGAGGCGTACGACCTGGGCATCGTGAACAAGCTCGTACCGGCCGACGATCTCGCGGCCGAGGCGGCGGCGGTGGCCCGGGCGCTGGCGGAGGGGCCGACCCTCGCGTACGCCGCGATCAAGGAGTCGCTCGCGTACGGCGCGGATCACTCGCTCGGCGAGACGCTGACCAAGGAGGACGAGCTGCAGACCAGGGCCGGCGCATCCGAGGACCACGCGATCGCGGTCCAGGCCTTCATCGCCAAGGAGAAGCCGAAGTACCTGGGCCGGTAGAGGCTTCCCCAGATTCCCAGACCCCCCAGGCCTCCGGACCTCCGAATCCCCGGATCCTCAGCCC
>NZ_JBSGZO010000116.1:0-20566 GCF_053611045.1 Streptomyces sp. NPDC054841
CACCATCACGGTGCGCGCCCCTTTCTCGTGCCTTCCTGCTCATGCCTTCTTTCTCGGGCCTCGTGCCGGCGCAGCCCACAGCCGACGGGCCGAGAGCACGGCCGCGGCGAGGAGCAGACCGTTCCGTACGAGCACGAGCACGAGCGCGCAGCCGAGCGGGGTGGCCGAGATGACGTCCTCGTACAGCACCGGATACCCGAGTGAGCTGAGCGCGGTCGCCGGCAGGAGCAGCAGGGCGACCGGCCGCTGGGTGGTGTGCCGGGAGGTGAGGCAGACCGCGGCCAGGCCGAGCAGCCAGATCAGATACTGCGGGCTGATGACCCGGCTGGTGACGGTGAAGAGGAGGACGGCGCAGAGCGCGGCGTCGAACGGCGTGGCCACCGACCGGCGGCCACGCCCTGCCCGTACCCGCCACAGCAGCAGCCAGCAGAAGGCGGCGGCGGTCAGCAGGAGGGAGAGGCGGGCCACGCTCGTCACATACGGGCCGGTGAACTCGAAGGCCCCGTAGCGGTACACGACCTGTCCGCCGCTGCCGAACAGCCGGGCCAGTGCCAGCACGGTGCCGCCCAGCGACTCGATCTGGACGCCGCGGCCGCCCTGTTGCCGCAGAAACCCCAGGGGGTGGGAGAAGCCGAGGGAGAGGGCGGCGAGGAGTACGACGGCAGCGGTGGCCGCCGAGGTCCAGGCCGCGCGGGTGGTACGACCCCGGGGTGTGCCCAGCAGAGTCAGCACCGGCCACACCTTGACCAGCGCGCCGAGTCCGGCGAGCGCCCCGCCGAGCCGCGGGTGGCGGTGCAGGGCGAGGAGCGCGAGTACGGCCAGGGCGGTGACCTGGACGTCGTAGCGGGCGAGCGGGATGTGCAGCAGGAGGGGCAGCCCGCACGTCCACATCCAGGCGCCGGCGCCACGGGCTCCGCCGGCCCGGGCGAGGGCCAGGGTGACGGTCGCGTCGGCGAGCAGTGCCAGTGCCACGAAGGCCTGGAAGTAGCTCAGCCAGGGGAGGAGGGCGGGGGAGAGGATCACGGCCCCGGCGCCCGGCGGGTACTGCCATGTGGGATCGCCCAGGGGAAACGTGCCCCGGCCGAGTTCCTCGTACCAGCGGGCGTAGAGGACGTGCACCTCGCGGGAGACGCCTCCGAAGCCGAGGTCGTCCCGCAGCAGCAGGGCGAGCATCCCGAGCCGGGTCGCGGTCCAGACGGCGCCGAGGGCGAGACGCGCGGGCAGCGATGCGGAAGGGGAGGAGGGCGCGGGAGCGGGGGACGGAGAGGGCTCGGGTGCGGCGGCCTGCTGGGTCGTCATCGACCCGCACCCTAGTCCGCTCTGTTCAGCTTGATGCTGATCTATACAGCTCCATGCAGCTCCATTTGGAGTTGTGGCTATTTCTTCTTGGTGAAGGCCTCGTACGCCGCGACGACCTGCTTCGCCGGACCGTCCATCCGCAGCGTGCCGGACTCCAGCCAGAGCGCACGGTCGCAGGTCGTCGTGATCGCCGAATTGCTGTGGCTGACCAGGAAGACCGTGCCGGCCTCCTCGCGCAGCTCGGCGATCCGCTCCTGGCTGCGCCGCTGGAACTTGGCGTCGCCCGTCGCCAGCGCCTCGTCGATGAGCAGCACGTCATGGCTCTTGGCCGCGGCGATGGAGAACCGGAGCCTGGCGCCCATGCCGGACGAGTACGTCCGCATCGGCAGGGTGATGAAGTCGCCCTTGTCGTTGATTCCGGAGAAGTCGACGATCTCCTGGTAGCGCCGGCGGATCTCGTCGCGGGACATGCCCATCGCGAGCCCGCCGAGGACGACGTTGCGCTCACCGGTCAGATCGCCCATGAGCGCCGCGTTCACGCCCAGCAGCGAGGGCTGGCCGTGGGTGTAGATCCTGCCCCTGGCCGTCGGGAGCAGCCCCGCGATCGCCTTCAGCAGGGTGGACTTGCCCGAGCCGTTGGAGCCGATGAGGCCGATCGCCTCGCCCTTGTACGCGGCGAAGCTGACGCCCTTGACGGCGTGCACCTCGCGGCCGCCGCTCCTGCCGGGCTTGCGGGAGATGATCCGGCTGAGCGCGGCGGTGGCGCTGCCGCGGCCGGTCCTTCCGCCGTTGACCTTGTAGGTGATGTGGACGCCGTCGACGACGACGGTCGGGGTCCTGCTCGCTGCGTCGTTCATGGTTGCTGTCTCAGCCACGGCCGTACTGCTCCTCCGCCTTCCAGAAGTACAGGAATCCGCCCACCCCGAAGAGCACGGCCCAGCCGAGGGCGACCGCCCACACGTGCGGCGGCAGCTGGGCGGAGGTGTAGCTGTCGATGAGCGCGAAGCGCATCAGGTCGATGTAGACGGCGATCGGATTGCACTGCAGGGCCAGGATCACCGCGTGCGGCGGGTGCCGGTGCGCGAGCACCGCAGGGATGCTCCACATCACGCCCGACGCGTACATCCAGGTGCGCAGCAGGAACGGCATCAGCTGGGCGATGTCGGGGGTGCGCGCGGCGAGCCGGGCGACGACCATCGAGATGCCGGTGCTGAAGACGGCCTGGAGCAGCAGGGCCGGGACGGCGAGCAGCCAGGAGGCCTGCGGGAACTTCCCGAAGCACATCAGGATCACGACCAGCGCACCCATGGAGAACATGAGCTGCTGGAGCTGCTGCAGGGCGAGACCGATCGGGAGTGCGGCGCGGGGGAAGTGCAGGGCCCGTACGAGCCCGATGTTGCCCGAGATGGCGCGGGTGCCGGCGGTGATCGAGTTGGCCGTGAAGGTCCAGACGAACACGCCGGTGACCAGGAAGGGCACGAAGTCCTGCACATTTCGTGCGGTTTGGAGCAGCTCGCCGAAGATGAAGTAGTAGACCGCGGCGTTGAGCAGCGGGGTCATCAGCTGCCAGACCTGCCCGAGCTTCGCCTGGCTGTACTGGGCCGTGAGGCGGGCCGTGGCGAACGCGGTGATGAAGTGCCTGCGCGCCCACAGCTGCCCGATGTACGCACCGAGCGTCGGGCGGGCCCCGCTCACGGTCAGTCCGTGCCGGGCGGCGAGCTCGCCGAGGCTTTCCACGGGTGGCGCGGGCCGGGTCGCCGGCACGCTGCTCATGCTGCTGCTCACGCTGGTCACTCGCTCGCTCTCGCCGGGTGCAGGGGAAGTGCTGGCGATGGGACGGACCCGTATCGTCGCTACGGTGAGGCTAGGGCGGATCTACGTCGCAACGCAACCGTCTCGTCGTGATGGGTATGCTCATCGGCATGACCACGGACCCGGGAACTCCACGACGTGCCCCCGCGGGAGCCGCTGTGCTCCGGGAGGACGTGACCGAAGCGATCCGCGCGGCCGTCTTCGAGGAGCTGGCGGCGGTCGGCTTCGCCCGGATGTCGATCGAGGGCATCGCGCGCCGGGCGGGCGTCGGCAAGACCGCGGTCTACCGGCGCTGGAAGTCCAAGCTCTCACTCGTCCTCGACCTGGTCTCGGCCTTCGCCGTGCAGGGGCTGCCCGCACCGTCGACCGGTTCGCTGTACGGGGATGTCCGCGCGCTCCTCGAAGTGGCCTCGCACGCCCTGCGCCACCCCGTGGCCTCCCAGGTCATCCCCGACCTCCTGGTCGAGGCCGCCCGCCATCCGGAGATCTCCGACGCCATCAAGGCCGCCCTGCTCGACCCCCAGCAGGGTGTCGCGGCACTGGTGGTACGCGACGCGGTCGCCCGCGGCGAGCTGCCGGAGACGGCCGACCCGGACCGCGCTCTCGACCTGATCATCGGCCCGCTGTACTGGCGGCTGGTGGTCGTCCGCAGCGATCTGCCCAAGGGCTACCTGGACGACCTCGCCGCCTCGGCGGTGGCGGCGATGACACGGAGCTGACCTCATGTGCTGACGGTCCCTCATGTGCTGACGGCCCCTCACGGGCCGGCGCGCTGGGCCGGGCGGGTGAACGGCCGCCGCCGGTGCGTAGCCCGCGCCGACGGGGGGTCGTTGCTGTGTCGGGCGGGCGGACGGCGCGCCCGAGGCGAGCGGAGGGCACCCCATGAGCTCACCGGCCACGGCGAACGTCCGTGACGTCCCCGACATCCGTGACGTCCCCGACATCCGTGACGTCCCCGACGTCACCGTCGTCGTCACGGTCCGCGAGGAGGTGCCGTGCCTCGCCCGGTGCCTCGACTCGCTCGCCGGGCAGACCATCGGCGAGGACCGCATCGAAGTGATCGCCGTCGTCGTCGACAAAGCGTCCCCCGACGGCGGCCGGGTGGCGGAGCTGGAGCGGTTCTCCGCGCGCCACCCCGGCCTGTGCACCCTGCTCAGTCCCGGCACCGTCAACCAGGCCGTCGAACGCGCCCGCGGCCGCTATCTGTTCTTCCTCGAAGCCGGCGACTTCCTCGGCCGCGAGGCGCTGGAGCGGCTCGTCGACGCGGCCGACATCCACGGCTCCGACGTCGTCCACGCCAAGGTCGCGGCGGCTTCCCGGTCCCTGCTCACCCGCACCGTGCCGGACCTGCCGCTGGACGATCCCCGGCTGCCCTGGGAGCTGTCCCCCACCAAGCTGTTCCGCCGGGACCCGCTCCAGCGGCACGAGCTGCGATTCCGCGAGGACGTCCCCGAAGCCCTCGCCGGGCAGGCCTTCACCCTCGAAGCTCTCTTCCGGGCCGACCGCATCTCCGTACGGGCCGACTACGACTGCTGCTTCGCCGCGGCCGACCCGAACCCGGCGGCCCCCGGGATCGAGGACCTGCTGCGCGGGACGGCCGCGGCGATGGCCGTGACCGCCCGCTTCACCGGGCCCGGTCCGGTCCGCGACGGCTTCCACCACCGCCACTTCGCCGAGGAGGCCGCCACAATGACCGGCCCCGGCCTCCTGGCCGCGCCGGAACCGGTGCGGCGGCGCGTGTTCGCCGGACTGCGCCGCCTGGTCACCGACCACCTCAGCGAGGCCGTGCTCGCCCGGCTGCGGCCAGGACTGCGGCTGCGCCTGTCCTACGTACGCACAGGCGACCTGCCGGGACTCCTCTCCGTCATCCGGTACGAGGCCGCCCATGGCGTACCGCCCCTGCGCACCGACCTGGTCTCCGCCGCCTGGCAGCGCACCGGCCCCGGCCGCCACACCCTCGTCGTCAACGCCCGCAGCCCGCTCCCCGGCCTTGCCGCGCTCGACACGGCGCCGGTCACACTCACCGGCCCGGTCGGACATACCGGCCCGGAGAGCTCCCGCATCGAGCTGCGGCCCGCCGCGGACGGGGCCGGTACGGAGATCGAGGTGCGGATCCCCGCCGAGGCCTTCCCACCCGGCCGCACCAGGGTCGGTCTGCGCACCGCCCTCCTCGGCACCGAGCACCCCGCCACCGTGGCGGCCGACGCCCCGCCCCACCGGGCCCACGGGCTACGCGGACTGCGCCCGTACCGCCTGAACGTGGCCGCCGACGGGACCCGCGCACTCGTCGTCGCCGTCGCCCCGGTCGGCCTGCGCCGCCCGCCCCCGGGCAGGAGCCAGGGCCAGGGCGCAGGGCCAGGGCCAAGCCCTGGCGGAGCGCACGCACCAGGGCCAGGGCCAAGCCCTGGCGGAGCGCACGCACCAGGGCCAGGGCCCAAGGTCAAGCTCTAGCGGAGCGCACGCACCAGAGCCCGGGTCAGCAGCGGCGGCAGCAGGTCACGTACGAGCCGGCGGGTGCGCGGGGCGCGCCGCCGCCGTGCCGCGGGGGTGGCGCGCTGCTCCCGTGGCCCGGCCGCGGGCGTCCCGGCCCGGTGGCGGGAGTCCGGATGCGCCGGTGCCTCGGCCTTCCTGCCGTCGATCCGGATGAGCGGCGCCCCCGCCACCTCCTCCACCCCGTGCCACAAGTCCTTCCGCTTCTCCAGCCGGCCGAGCAGCGCCTCCCGCACCTTCTCCGGGTCGCCCCACGTCCCGTACAGCTTGGTGCCGGTGATGCAGACCGGCCGCAGCCGCACCGTGGCGACCGCTCCCCAGACGGCGGCCGCGACACCCGGGCAGTGCTCGGCCCGGAAGTCGTCGAAGACCACGATGCCCTCCGGGGTGAGGAGCTCCCGGGCGGCCTCGATGTCGCCGTGGACGTGCTCGTACAGATGCGAGGCGTCGATGTGGACGAAGCGGCAGCTGCCCGCCCGGACCCGGGAGGAGATCACCGAGGTCGGGGCCTGGACGAGAGTCGGCAGCTCGTCGTGGAAGGAGAGGTAGTTGGTCTCGAAGGCCCGGCGGGTGAGCGTCGCGTACGACCGGTTCATCTCGGCGCTGTTGGAGACGTCGGGGGCGGGTGAGTCCCAGAGGTCGCAGACCGTGAACTCCTCGCCGTCCCGCAGGTACTGGCCGAGGAAGATCGCGCTCTTTCCCATGTACGCGCCGAGTTCGAGCAGATCACCCTCGTGGCCGTGATCGCGCTGGTAGGTCAGGAACCAGTCGAAGAGCAGCTGGTCGACCGGACGGAACCAGCCCTTGACGTCGTCGAGCCGGGCGGGCCTGGGAAGTTCCTCCCCGAGAGGCGCGGCGGCGCCTGCGGCCTCTGCCGGGGACTGCACCTGTGCACTCGTCCTTGACATGGGTGTCTTCTCTCTCGGGACTCAGCGATGGACGTGGTCCTGACGGACGGCCGCCGCGGCTCCGGCGCGGGGCGGGAGCCGGCGAAAGCCATGCACCCGGTCGTAGTGGTCGCACGTGTCGGGACGATTGCGGGCGGGTGTGGAGCGGATGTTGCCCGTGAGGCGCTCCCGGGAGTGCCGCACGCACGGTCGAGCACGACGACCGTGTGTGCGGACATCGGTACCGGACAGGCCGGGGCGACGACGCGCGGCGGCGTCGTGTTGACGCCGCCGCGCATCTGCGTGGTGCGGGCTCGTTACTTGACCGCGCCCGCCATCACCCCGGACACGAACTGCCGCTGGAACGCGAAGAACACGGCGAGCGGGATCACCATGGACACGAACGCGCCCGGTGCCAGGACGTCGATGTTGTTGCCGAACTGCCGTACCTGCTGCTGCAGCGCGACCGTGATCGGCGGGGACTCGGAGTCCGCGAAGATCAGCGCGACCAGCATGTCGTTCCAGACCCAGAGGAACTGGAAGATGCCGAGCGAGGCGATCGCGGGACCGCCGAGCGGCATCACGACACGCGTGAACAGCCGTACCTCGCCCGCTCCGTCGAGCCGGGCGGCCTCCAGCAGCTCCCTCGGGATCTCCGCGAAGAAGTTCCTGAGGAGGAAGATCGCGAAGGGCAGGCCGAAGGCGACATGGAAGATCACGACGCCGACGGTCGTCTCGAAGATCCCGATCCAGCCGAACAGCTTGGACACCGGCACGAGCGCGACCTGCACGGGTACGACGAGCAGCCCGACGACGACCAGGAACCACCAGTCGCGGCCGGGGAACTCCATCCACGCGAAGGCGTATCCGGCGAGTGAGCCGATCACGACGACCAGGACCGTCGAGGGGACGGTGATCAGGACCGTGGAGAGGAGCGAGTGCGTGATGGTGTCGTTCTGCAGCAGCCGGGAGTAGTTCTCGGCGGTGAGCTGCGCGGGTGCGGTGAAGACCTCCCACCAACCGCTCGCGTTGATGTCGGCGGGCGAGCGCAGCGAGGAGAGCAGCAGTCCGATCGTGGGCATCAGCCAGAACAGCCCGACCAGCACGAGGAAGACCCGCATCACACCGCCACCCGTGCGGGCGGCGATGCGGGCGGCGAGCGACGGCTTCGCCTTGACGGTGCTGTCGGTGCTCATCGGCGCGTCTCCCTTCGCATCCGCCGGATGTTGAACAGCATCACCGGGATCACCAGCAGCAGGAGCAGTACGGCGATGGCGCTGCCCACGCCCAGGTCCGCGTCCGTGCCGAACGAGGAGCGGTAGAGCTGGAGCGCCAGTACGTTCGCGTCGTCCTGCGCCGAACCGGGCGCGATGATGTACACCAGGTCGAAGATCTTCAGGACGTTGATCATCAGCGTGACGAGCACGACCGCGAGCACCGGCGCGAGCAGCGGAACGGTCACCATCCGGAAGACCTGCCACTCGTTGGCCCCGTCCACCCGTGCCGCTTCGAGGAGTTCGCGCGGCACGGCCGCCAGGCCCGCCGCGATCAGCACCATCGCGAAGCCCGCCCACATCCACACGTACGAGCCGATGATGGCCGGGGTCACCAGCGACGGGCCCAGCCAGTCGACTCCGTTGTACGGCTCGCGGAAGTTGCTCCCGGGGAGCCGCAGGAAGGCGCCGTCGGCTTCCTCGGGCAGGGAGAACGTACCGTCGGCGGCCGCGGTGGTCGTGGCGACGACCTTGCCGTCCTTGACCGCCTCGATCCTGATGCCCTTGAGGCCCAGCTCCTTGGCGTCGATGGCGTTGGGCTTTCCGCCGCCGCCCCGGGTGAAGTCGAGCCAGGCGGTGCCGGTGACCTTGCCGGGATCCGTCGCCGGGGCCTTCGCCGGCTTCGCGCCGTCCGGCATCTTCGCGGGCGCGACCCCGATGAGCGGGAGCTGGACGTCGGTGCCCGAGGTGACCGGCTTCTTGGTGATGAACGCCCCGCCGCCCGCCGCCTCCAGCGGATGGACGGGAAGAGGGCGCGCCCGGGTGAAGTCCGCCGACTCGGAGAACGTGTCGTGCACGCCCACCCAGACCGCGTTGGCGACCCCGCGCTCCGGGTCCTGCTCGTACACCAGCCGGAAGATGATGCCCGCGGCGAGCATCGAGATCGCCATCGGCATGAAGACGATCAGCTTGAACGCCGTGCCCCAGCGGACCCGCTCGGTGAGCACGGCGAAGATCAACCCGAGCGCCGTCGCGACGGTCGGCGCGACGACCACCCAGATCGCGTTGTTCTTGACCGCGGTCAGGATGGTGTCGTCGGAGAAGATCTCCACGTAATTGCCGAAACCGGCGAAACCGCTGCCGGACCGGTCGAAGAAGGACCGGTAGAGCGAGTACCCGATCGGGTAGACCACGAGCGCGCCGAGCAGCACCAGCGCGGGCAGCAGAAAGCCGGCCGCGACAAGGCGGCGGGTGCCGGTCACACTCTTGCGTACGCCCCTGGCGGCGGCGGGCCCGGTGCCCTCCGCCGCTCCTGGAGAGGCCTTGGGGGGCGTCATCGCGGCGTCAGCTCTTGTACGCCTTGGCCGCGTCGGCCTCCAGCCGCTGCTGGGTGCCGGCGACGTCCTTCGGGTTCTTCAGGAAGTCCTGGAGCGCCTTCCACTCACCCTTTCCGGGCGTGCCGCCGAAGGACTGCGGCATCTGGTCCGACATGTCGAAGCGGAAGTCGTCGCCCGCGGCGATGAGCGCCTTGGCGATGTCGCGCTGGACGTCGTTCGGATACGCGGCGACATCCAGAGACTTGTTCGGGGAGATGAAGCCGCCGGACTCCGCCCAGATCTTCGCCGCGTCCGGAGAGGCGAGGAAGGTCAGCAGCGCCTGCGCGCCCTTGGAGTCCTTCAGCGCGACCGCCGCGTCGCCGCCGGTCACCACCGGGGGCTCGGCGCCGACCGCGGGGAACGGGAACACCTTGGCGTCCGTACCGATCTTCGCCCCGGTCTCCGCGATGTTGACGGTGACGAAGTCGCCCTCGAAGACCATCGCGCCCTTGGGCTGGTCACCACCGGTGAAGGTCTGCGTGACGGACTTGGGGAACTCCGTCTGCAGCGCCCCGTCCGCACCGCCCGCGATCAGCTCCGGCTTGCCGAACAGCTCGGCGAGCGTGGTGAGGGCCTGCTTGACGGACGGGTCCGTCCACTTGATCTCGTGCTCGGCGAGCTGGTCGTACTTCTCCGGGCCGGCCTGCGAGAGATAGACGTTCTCGAACCAGTCGGTGAGCGTCCAGCCGTCCGCGCCGCCGACCGAGACCGGTGTGACTCCGGACGCGGAGATCGTCTCGGCCGTCGTCAGGAATTCCTTCCAGGTCTTGGGGACCGTGGCGCCGGCGTTCTCGAAGACCGCGTTGTTGTACCAGATGAGGGACTTGTTGGCGGCCTTGAAGTACACGCCGTACGCGGTGCCGTCGACGGAGCCGAGGTCCTGCCAGCCCTTGGCGTAGTTCTTGGCGAGCTGCGCCTTGGCCTCCGGACCGACGGGCTTGGCCCACTTCTTCGCCACGGCCTGCTGGACGGCGCCGACCTGCGGCAGCATGGCGATGTCGGGCGGGCTCCCGCCGGCGATCTTCGTGCCGAGGAAGTTGACGATCGGGTCCTGCGCGGGCACGAAGGTGACGGTCGCCCCGGTGCGCTTCTCGAACTCCTTGAGAACCTTCGTGAAGTTCTCCTGCTCGGGACCCGTCCAGACCGCGGCGACCTCGATCTTCTGCCCGTCCAGCTTGGGCAGCTGGACGGTGGGCGCGGACTGCGTGTCCTTCGTCGCGTCCGGCGCGCCCCCGTCGCCGCCGTCCTTGTCGCTTCCACAGCCGGCGAGGCCGAGCGCGCCCAGTGCGACGAGCGCCACGACGGCTCTGCTGCGAGTCCTACGACCTGCACCGGCCGTACGAGCTGTACGAGCCGTACGAGTCGTGCGAGCTGTGCGAGTTGTGCGCATCACTGCCCCGTCTCTCCCGCGCGTGTGGAGGGACGCAGCCGTGACGTAGGCAGCGCCGCTCCCGTCCCGTGCGGTCAGGTCTACGCCCGGGGGAGGGGTGAGGCAATAGCGCCTTCGCTGTCAACTGGGTGATCGTGATGGCCTCGTGACGTGCTGTCAGGGGCGGGACTTGCCGTGGCCTGGTCAGGAGCGGGCCGGGGTCAGGGGCGGCAGCGGGGTCGCTTCGACCGAGCGGGCCGCCCGGTCCAGCGCACTGGCCAGCAGCGCCAGGTCCGTCGGCCCGTTGCCGAGCTCACGGACCGGGCGGCGGGCGGGCGGGTCGCCCATCCGCTCCCACTCCAGCTCCACCACCGTGGGCCGCTGGGTCGCCGTACGGGGGATGCGGCCCGTCACCCGGCCGCCCTGGAACGGGGTCACCCGGCCGTCCGGATGTCCCAGCCTGCCGCGGCCGGGGGCCGGGTCCTCCGGTCCCGGAGCCACCGGCGGCGCGTCCAGCACGACGCGCAGCCGCGCCCCGTGCGTCAGCTCCGTGTCCGCCGTACGGTCGGGCCGGGCGGATGTCGCGACCAGATGCACGCCGAGCCGCTCGCCGTCCCTGGCCACGGCATCAAGCGCCCGGACGACGGAACCGGCCGCCGGACGCCCCGGGCTGCCGAGCGCCGGCGCGACCAGGGCGTCGTAGTCATCGGCGAGCACGACGAGCCGGGGCAGCGGCGGCGGTGCCTCCGCCTTCGTACGGGCACCGGCCGGGCGGAGCCTGAGCGTGCCGCCGGCGGACGGGTCCGGATCGCCGCGCGACTCCGCGGGGCTGGGCGGCCGCTGCCCGACGAGCCGCTCGGACACCTCGCGCCGTGTGTGCCATTCGGTGAAGCTCTCCCTGCCGAGCAGCTCGGACCGCCGCTTCAGCTCCGCCCCCAGTGCCTGCGCGAACTCCCGCATCCGGACCGGGTCCGAGGCGACCAGGTGCTCGGTGACATGGGGGAGCTCGGTGAGCGCCGCGAGGCCCTCGCCGCGCTCACCGCCCGCGCCGTCGACCAGCAGCAGTCCGAGCCGGTCCGGCCGGCCGGCCGCGGCCAGCGACGCGGCGATCGAGCGGAGCAGTTCCGTACGGCCGCTGCCCGCCGGGCCCTCGATCAGCAGGTGAGGGCCCTCCGCGGTGAGATCGACGGCGACCGGGCCGCGCGGGCCCGCGCCCAGCACCGCCGTACCGTCCGTGGCGGACGCCCAGCGGGCCATCAACGAGGCGGGGGTGGCCCGGGCCAGACCCAGCTCGTCGAGCAGCCGGGCCGACCGGGGCAGCGGCGCGGTTATGGCCCGGCCGGCCGCCGACGCGCCGTCCGCGTCGGCCCGCAGCGGGGCCAGCGCCCGCCCGAACCGCTCGGCCCACGCCGCTGACACCGCGTCCACGGCGGCGACCGTGCCATGGCCGGCCGGCTGCCCCGCGGCTGTACGCAGCAGCCGCAGCGCCGTCGCCACATCTCCGCTGAGCAGCGCGACCGCCCCGCACTCCCGGAACGCGAGCGACGCCGCACAGGCCTCTTCGTACGTCGCCGCCACCGGGGAGAGCGGTGAGGCGGCCGGGGTCTCGGCCAGGCAGAGGACATGGATGCCCCCGGCGGCGCCCGCTCCGGCGAGCCGCGCGGTGGTCTCGCGCAGCGCGGCGGAACCCGGATCGCCGTCCAGGATCACCAGCGTCCGCGGCCCCGCGTACCCGGCGGCGGCCTCCTCGACCGCGCGGCGCTCCGCGCTGGGCCAGCCGGGGCCGAGCGGCCCGTCGTCCAGCCGCCGGGTCAGCTCGGCGGCCCGGGCGGTGGCCTGGTCCTTCTCGTACGCGACGAGGAGCCGGCAGTCCTGCCCGTGCGCGGGCCGCAGATGCGGCAGCCAGCCGAGCCAGCCCCATTCGCGCTTGCGCTCCTCCAGCGGCCTCGCCCGGTCCGTGCTGATCAGCACGATTTCCAGGTCGGCGGGAGAGTGCAGGGCGGCGAGCTGCGCCACCACGGACCGGGCGAGACCGGCGAGCCGCGCGCGAGGGCCGGCGAGCCCGAGCGACCCAGCCTCGCGCAGGCCCACGGTGACGGGGACGGCGGGCGTGTCCGCGCGGTCCGCGGTGCCGAGCCGGACGACCAGCGCCTCGGGGTGCCCGGTCCCGCGCTCCCACAGCCGCGGCCCCGGCCCGAGGGCGGTGAGCAGCACGGCGGCGGGATCGGGCCAGGTCTCGACGACGGGTGCCGTGGCTGCGGCCATGGGCTCCGCGTCTGCGGCGCCCTCGTCGTGGGCCTCTTCCCTGGCCCCGGCGAGCCGTCGCGCCCAGGCGCCTATGCCGCGCCTCCGCGCGCCGCCGTCGCCCCGGGTACGCCGCCCGGCGCCTGCGCCGGAAGAACCACTGCCGTCGCGGTCCGCGCGCACCTCGCCGTGCCCCGTGGCGTCTGCGGCTGTGCCGCCCCGGCCGGTGTCGTATGCGTCTGTCCCGGCCTGGCCTGTGCCGTCTGCGGCTGTACCGCCCCGGCCGGTGCCGTATGCGCTTGTGCCGCCCCGGCCTGTCCTGGCCTGGCCCGTGCCGTACGCGTCTGTGCCGCCCCGGCCTGTGCCGTCTGCGGCTCTGCTGGCCTGGCCGGTGTCGTATGCGCTTGTGCCGCCCCGGCCTGTCCCGCCCCGGCCGGTGCCGCTTCGGTTGGTGCCGGTTCGGTCGTCGGTTCCGCCGCCGTGTGTGGCGTCCCCGCCGGCCGGCCTGGCGCCGTCGGCTCGCGGCCCGCCGTGGCCGGCGCCGCCGCCGACCGCGTCGTCGTGCGCATCGCCGTGCCGGCCCGCGTCCATACGGTGGCCCGCGCCGTGTGTGACGTCCCCACCGGCTGCGTCGGCGCTGCCGGCGCGCGTGTGGCCGGTGCCGCGTCCGCCACCGGCAGTGCCGTCGTGCCTGCCCGGGGCTGCCAGGTGGCCCGCGCCGTGTGCCGTGTCGCCCGTGGCCGCGCCGGTGCGCGTGCCGCCGTGGGGAGTCGCGCCGCTGCCCGGTGCCTGCCCGTACCCGGCGGAGCTCCCGCGGCTGCCCGGGGCGGCCCACTGGCCCGCGCCGCCACTGCCCATGCCCGTGCCCGTGCCGGACCCGGGCGCGTGTCCGCCGCGGACCTCGGGCCCGTACGTCTCCGTCCCGCCGCCGGGGGCAGCTGGACGCGGATCACGAGTACGGGTGTCGTGCCCGTACGCCCCGGCCCGGCCGTGGCTCGGGGTGCCGTCGTCGCCGGACTCCGAGGGCGGGCCCTGGGCCGCGCCGCCCGGGCGCCCGGTCGTGGTCCAGGAGGGACCACCGCCGGCCGGTCTGCCGCCGGGCTCCGAGGGCGCACGCTGCGCCGACACGCGGTCGCCCCCGTCCGGCCCGGACGCCTCCGGAGCGTCCGCGTCGCGCCGGCGGGCCCAGGACGGGATCCTGTCCGCCGGGCGCGCCCGGCCGTGGTCGGGGCTGCCCGGCTCCGCGGGGGCGGGGTCGCCATGAGCCCCCGTGCCGGACCCGCCGCGCCGCACCCGAAGGTGGCCCTCGCCGTCCGGGGTCGTCGACAGCCGCGATGCGCCGCCCGTGGGCGCCGTCAGCCGGAGGGTGGACTCGCCGAGGCGCAGCAGCGCGCCAGGGGCCAGCCGGACCGGGCGGGGGCCGACCTCCACGCCGTCCAGCGCCGTGCCGTTCGTCGAGCCGAGGTCCGCCACCGTGACCCGGCCGTCGTCCGCGACCGTCACCTCGCAGTGCAGCCGCGACACATCCGGGTCATCGAGCGGAACATCCGCCTGCACCGAGCGGCCGACCCGGATCCGCCCCCCGTGCAGCAGATGCACCCCGCCCGCGTCGGGACCCGCGACCACATGGAGCTGGGCGTGCGCGCCTCCGCCGTCGTCGTCGGCCGTCTCGTCCTCACCGGGGACCTGGAGCGACAGCACCGCGCCGTCCACGAGGGGCGGTTCCCCCAGCGCGCACCGCTGGGCGTCGAGCCGCTCCCGGCCCGCGTACAGCACGACCGTCCCGGACGGCGCGTCCGGTCCCGACACGGCCGCGGCGAGCCCGGAGGCCACCGCGGCGAGCGCCGTCCCGGCGGGGGCGGTGACGAGCACATCGCACACGCGCCCGCCGGCCTGCGCGGCCGAGGCCGCGGTGACGGACTGGCCGCTGCGCGGCGCGAGGACGGTCAGCCGGATCTGCATCGCCGTCAGCGGTCCCTTCTGCGCGGGGTGCCCGGCAGGGGAGCCGCCCTGTGATTCCCCCCACCCGGCAGGTCGGCACGGCGCAGGGCTCTCCCGACCCCACAACTCCGTGCTGGAGGCATCCTTGCATCCGCCGCTGACAACACGCCCGGGGGCCAGCATCAAGTGATCTTGATTGGTCGGCTCTGGACGTAAAGTGCCTGGTTGGGATCGCCATTGCCGTGCTCTGCACGGCCGTTCGGCAACCATCGGTGCGCCGCCGACGTCTTACCGGCCAATCCGGTGACCACACCGGTGACCCGATCGGCGGCACTACAGTGGGTCGGACACCCAGGAGGGTCCAACTATGAACCCGGGAGCGTCGAAACCATGACGCCCGGGACCATCAGAACCACGATCAGCAGGGAGCGCATGACGTGCGGCCGGTAGGCAGCAAGTACCTGCTCGAGGAGCCGCTCGGCCGCGGCGCCACGGGCACCGTCTGGCGAGCCCGCCAGCGGGAGACCGCGGGCGCCGAGGCGGCCGTGGCCGGCCAGCCCGGCGAGACCGTCGCGATCAAGGTCCTCAAGGAGGAGCTCGCGAACGACGCGGACATCGTGATGCGCTTCCTGCGCGAACGTTCCGTCCTGCTGCGTCTCACGCATCCGAACATCGTGCGCACCCGCGACCTGGTCGTCGAGGGCGATGTCCTCGCCCTGGTGATGGACCTCGTCGAGGGCCCGGACCTGCACCGCTACATCCGTGAGAACGGCCCGTTCTCCCCGGTCGCGGCCTCCCTCCTCACCGCCCAGATCGCCGACGCCCTCGCCGCCAGCCACGCCGACGGCGTCGTCCACCGCGACCTCAAGCCCGCCAACGTCCTGCTCGCCGAGCGGGGCGGCGAGATGCACCCGATGCTCACCGACTTCGGCATCGCACGCCTCGCGGACTCCCCGGGCCTGACCCGTACGCACGAGTTCGTCGGCACCCCCGCGTATGTCGCGCCGGAGTCGGCAGAGGGCCGTCCGCAGACCTCCGCGGTCGACGTCTACGGCGCCGGGATCATGCTGTACGAGCTGGTCACCGGCCGTCCGCCGTTCGCGGGCGCCACGGCCCTGGAGGTCCTTCACCAGCACCTCAGCGAGGAGCCCCGCCGCCCGTCGTCCGTCCCCGGCCCGCTCTGGACGGTCATAGAGCGCTGTCTGCGCAAGGAGCCGGGTGAGCGGCCCAGTGCCGAGAGTCTCGCCCGTGGGCTGCGTACCGTCGCCGCGGGCATCGGCGTGCACGCCACGCCCGCCCGGATCGAGGCGGCGGAGGGCGTGGGCGCGCTGCTCGCGCCCGACCCGGCGCCCGCCGGCGTTCCCGGCGTCCCGGGCGCGGCCGACCCCACCCAGATGCTGCAGAGCAATGCGTCGCAGTACGACCCGGGCGCCGCGACCAGTGTGATGCCGCAGACCGGCGGCCCCGACGGCGCCGCGGACCCCACCAGCGTCCTGCCGCGCGGCGCCGCCGCCGACCCGACCGCGGTCATGCCGCCGGTGCCACCGCGTCCCGACGGCCCGCCGCGGCCGGAGGACCCGCACCCCTGGCAGTCCCAGCTGCAGGCGGCCCGGGACCGCAACGAGCAGACCCAGGTCCAGTACCTCGACCCGAGCGAGGACCCGCTGCGCCGCCGCCCGCAGCGCCAGCCGGCGCCCCAGCCGTACCAGCAGCAGCCGTACCAGCAGCAGCCTCAGCGGCAGCAGCGGCCCCAGCCGCAGCCTCGGCATCAGCAGCCTTACGCACCCCCGCCGGCCCAGCAGCAGTACGCCCCGCAGCCTCCGCAGCGACAGCAGTACGCGCCCCCGCAGCCGCCGCCCCAGCAGCCCGCGCCGCGCCAGCCGCGGCAGCGGAGCGCGAACCCGATGCGGATCCCGGGCCTGGGCTGCCTCAAGGGCTGCCTGTTCACTCTGGTCCTGATGTTCGTGGCGGGCTGGCTGATCTGGGAGCTCACCCCGCTCCAGGACTGGATCGGCCAGGGCCAGAGCTACTGGAGGGCCATCAGCGACGCCGTCGGCTCGGTGAGCGACTGGGTCTCGGAGATCACCGGAAGCACGGACCCGGGTACGGGTACGGGTACGAGTACGGGTACCGGCACCGGCCAGTAGTCGGCGATCGCTCCGCGGAGAGCGATCACTCTGTCGTTATGTCGACTTCTGCGGGGGAAATAGCCCCGCAGAAGTGACGGTTGGCGCCATCCGGGGCACTCAACACCCCGACGCCCGCGTACTTTGATGGGCAACGCCAGCCGCTGAGGGAGCAGTCTTGGCACGGAATATCGGCAGCCGGTACACGGCCCACCAGATCCTGGGGCGGGGCAGCGCGGGCACGGTGTGGCTCGGCGAGGGGCCCGAGGGCCCCGTCGCGATCAAGCTGCTGCGCGAGGACCTCGCCTCCGACCAGGAGCTGGTCGGACGCTTCGTGCAGGAACGTACGGCCCTGCTCGGACTCGGCCACCCCCGCGTCGTCGGCGTCCGCGACCTCGTCGTGGACGGCAACGACCTGGCCCTCGTGATGGACCTGGTCCGCGGCACCGATCTGCGCACCCGTCTCGACCGGGAGCGCCGGCTCGCCCCCGAGGCCGCCGTCGCGATCATCGCGGATGTCGCCGAGGGACTGGCCGCGGCGCACGCCGCCGGTGTCGTCCACCGCGACGTCAAGCCGGAGAACATCCTGCTGGACATGGAGGGCCCGCTCGGCCCCGGTGGCGCCCACCCGGCCCTGCTGACCGACTTCGGCGTCGCCAAGCTGATCGACACCCCGCGCCGCACCAAGGCCACGAAGATCATCGGGACGCCGG
Organism: Streptomyces sp. NPDC054841; assembly: GCF_053611045.1. Taxonomy (NCBI): domain Bacteria; kingdom Bacillati; phylum Actinomycetota; class Actinomycetes; order Kitasatosporales; family Streptomycetaceae; genus Streptomyces; species Streptomyces sp. NPDC054841. The sequence continues at coordinate 17,472 of NZ_JBSGZO010000116.1, forward strand.
ACTATCTCGCCCCGGAGATCGTCGAGGGCCTGCCGCCGCGCGCCGCCGTCGACATCTACGCCCTCGCGACCGTCCTGTACGAGCTGCTCGCGGGCTTCACGCCCTTCGGCGGCGGCCACCCGGGCGCGGTCCTGCGCCGCCATGTCACGGAGACCGTCGTCCCGCTCCCCGGCATCCCGGACGAGCTGTGGCAGCTGATCGTCCAGTGCCTGGCCAAGGCGCCCGCTTCCCGGCTCCGCGCCTCCGAGCTGGCCTCCCGGCTGCACGACCTGCTGCCCCTGCTGGCGGGCATGCCACCGCTCGACGTGGACGAGCCGTACGCGGCGGACGCAGCGCCCTCGTCCGAGCCGTACGACGAACCGGACTACGCGACCCTCCCCACGGCGCCCCGCAGGGCCGCCGTCCCGCTGGTCCCCGGCTCGGCCACGGACTCGAACCGGGACACCCACACCTCCATGCGCGTCCCCGGCCCCGACGAACTCGCGGGCGGCGCCCGTGGCACGGCCCGCGCCCCCCGCACCCCCGGCCAGCGCCGCCCAGGCTCCGCCCGTCACAAGGCGGAAGCGGTCCGCAGGCGCCGCATCACGCTCGGTGTCGCGGGACTGGTGCTGGCCGCCGCGGTCGGGGTCGGGGGCTGGCTCGCGGTGGGCGGGGACGACGGCGACGCGGCTCCGCAGGACTCCAAGCAGTCGGCCCCCTCACAGCCCTAGGACCCGGCCCCAGGGCCCGGCCCCAGAACCCGGCCCCAGAACCCAGCCCCAGAACCTGTCCGGCGCCCTGGGGCCCTGACTTCCGGCCCCTCACAGCCCGGTCGAGGGCCGCTCGCAGCCCTGGCTTCCGAGCCCGTCGCGGCTCTGTTCGAGGGCCGCTCGGAGCCCTGGCTGTGGACAGACGCGACGGCGTGTCGCGGACAGCCGTTACGCTGGACCCGTGGCAGTCGTCGATGTATCCGAAGAGCTGAAGTCCCTCTCCTCGACCATGGGGTCGATCGAGGCCGTCCTGGACCTCGACAAGCTGAGGGCAGATATCGCCGTGCTCGAGGAGCAGGCGGCGGCGCCGTCCCTGTGGGACGACCCCGAGGCGGCGCAGAAGATCACCAGCAAGCTCTCGCACCTGCAGGCCGAGGTCCGCAAGGCGGAGGCGCTGCGCGGGCGGATCGACGACCTCGAAGTGCTCTTCGAGCTCGCCGAGGCCGAGGACGACCCGGACGCCCGCGCCGAGGCCGAGGCCGAGCTGGAGTCCGTCCGGAAGGCGCTGGACGAGATGGAGGTCCGCACCCTCCTCTCCGGCGAGTACGACGAGCGCGAGGCGCTCGTCAACATCCGGGCCGAGGCCGGTGGCGTCGACGCCGCCGACTTCGCCGAGCAACTCCAGCGCATGTACCTGCGCTGGGCCGAGCGGCACGGCTACGGCACGGAGATCTACGAGACCTCGTACGCGGAGGAGGCCGGCATCAAGTCGACCACCTTCGTCGTCAAGGCGCCCTACGCCTACGGCACGCTCTCGGTGGAGCAGGGCACGCACCGCCTGGTGCGCATCTCCCCCTTCGACAACCAGGGCCGCCGCCAGACGTCCTTCGCCGGCGTCGAGATCCTCCCGGTCGTCGAGCAGTCCGACCATGTCGAGATCGACGAGTCCGAGCTGCGTGTGGACGTCTACCGCGCGTCGGGCCCGGGCGGCCAGGGCGTCAACACGACGGACTCCGCGGTCCGTATCACCCACGTTCCGACCGGCATCGTGGTCTCCTGCCAGAATGAGCGCTCCCAGATCCAGAACAAGGCGAGCGCGATGAACGTCCTCCAGGCGAAGCTCCTGGAGCGTCAGCGCCAGGAGGAGCGGGCCAAGATGGACGCCCTCAAGGGCGACGGCGGCAGCTCCTGGGGCAACCAGATGCGTTCGTACGTCCTCCACCCGTACCAGATGGTCAAGGACCTCCGTACGGAGTTCGAGGTCGGTAACCCGCAGTCGGTGCTGGACGGCGAGATCGACGGCTTCCTGGAGGCCGGGATCCGCTGGCGCAAGCAGCAGGAGAAGTAACCTCACGTTCCTGACGGAAGGTGCCGGGCCCTTCACGGGTCCGGCACCTTTTGCGTACTGCTGCAACAACAACGAGCGCGCCGGATTCGCTGACGCAAGCGGAATACGATGCGTCAGCTCGCTTTGTCGACAAGGGAACTGGCGTCTACGAGGCCCCAGTTCCGGGTTTACGTCACAGTTGCAGGCCCGTACCTTGGTCAACTCCCCTCATTTCGGGCATCGCACGCGCAACGACCTTGACGTGTTCGCGAAAAATGGGAAGGCTGACGCGCGGCATGCGTATCTCTGGGGCGCGTGTGAGCGGGGGAAACGGAAGGACGACCCTCAGCGGCTACAGCCCCGGACGCTGCACTACAGACGAATCAGCTACTGGGGGTAGCAGGCAGATGACCAAGAAGACGCGGGTCCGCGTTGCGAGGATAGCCGCTGGTGCGGTGATCGCCGCCGGTGCGTCCCTGACCGCCGCGGGCGCCGCTTCGGCCGTCGGCATCGACGTGAACGTCGCGGGCATCGGCGCCAAGGCCGAGGTCAGCGAGGAGGGTGCCGAGATCGGTCTCGGCATCAACGAGACCGAGGGTGGCGACAACGGCGGCAACACCATCGTCGGCTCGACCGACGGTGGGACGACCACGGACGGTGGCACGACCACCGACGGTGGCACGACCACGGACGGCGGGACGACCACGGACGGTGGCACGACCACCGACGGCGGGACGACCACGGACGGTGGCACGACCACGGACGGTGGCACGACCACGGACGGTGGGACGACCACGGACGGTGGGACGACCACGGACGGTGGGACGACCACCGACGGCGGGACGACCACCGACGGTGGCACGACCGACGGTGGCAACGGCAACTCCGGCGGTAACGGCAACTCCGGTGGCAACGGCAACTCCGGCGGTAACGGCAACTCCGGCGGTAACGGCAACTCCGGTGGCAACGGCAACTCCGGCGGTAACGGCAACTCCGGCGGCGGCGACCAGGGCGGCTCCACCGTCACCGGTGGCGCCACGGGCGGCTCCGTCGCCACCGGCGGTGGCGACGCCGGCACC
>NZ_JBSGZO010000117.1:0-20551 GCF_053611045.1 Streptomyces sp. NPDC054841
CGGCCGCCCTGGTCGGTACGGGCAGCCGGGTGCCGCCGCGGTGACACGAGTATGGCCCTCCACAGGGTTTCTGACGTACCGTCAATTCCCCTGTCGACCAGGAGGCCGCCGTGTCCCAGGACCGTCCCGTCGCGCTCGACGAGTACCCGATCCATCAGGCCCCGCTCTCGATGAAGCATGTCGTCACCGGCGACCGGAACGCCTACGACCGCTGCATCTTCCATGTGCTCGACCACGAGGGCCGCGCTCTGCTCATCGCCGGGCTCGGGGTCTACCCCAACGCCGGTGTCATCGACGCGTACGCCACCCTCAGGGCCGGCGACCGGCTGCACGCCGTGCGCGCCTCCGACGCGCTCGGGGACGACCGGATGCGCCTTGCCGTCGGGCCGCTGCGCATCACCGTCGAGGAGCCGCTGCGCCGGATCCGGCTGAGCTGTGAGGCCGATCCGGCGGACCCGGAGGCGCTCTCGTTCGACATCGTGTGGCAGGCCGGCTTTCCCGCCGTCTGGGAACCCCACCATGTGCAGCGCCGCGGGGAGCGGCTCACGCTCGAAGGGCGGCGCTTCGTCCAGGCCGGTCACTGCACGGGCACCATCCGGGCCGCCGGCGAGGAGACAGCCGTCACGGCAGGGGAGTGGACCGGCACCCGCGACCGCAGCTGGGGGGTGCGGCCCATACCGGGGGAGGAAGTCGGCCGCGCGGCCGAGCTCCGCCCGGAGGGCTTCCACTGGCTCTGGATGCCCGTCCGCTTCGACGACCGGTTCCTGATGGTCATCGCCCAGGAGGACGCCGACGGCTACCGCACGCTCAACGAGGCGGTCCTCGTGCGCGACGGCGAACGCGACGTACAACTCGGCTGGCCCCGGACCGACATCACCTACCGCCGCGGCACCCGCCACCCCGAACATGCGGTCGTGCACCTCACCGACCCGGACCGAAAGCCCCTCGAACTCGGCGTCGACATCCTCTGCTCGTCCCCGCTCGCCGTCGGCGCCGGCTATCCGCCCGCCACCGACTGGCAGCACGGCACCTGGCAGGGCCGCGGCTGGACCGACCGGCGCAGTTACGACCTGTCCGACCCGGCCGCCCATCCCATGGCGGCCTTCGGCGTCACCGACCACGCCGCCCGCTTCACCCTCGAAGGCCGGACCGGCTACGGGATCTTCGAGCACGGCAGCTTCGGCCGCCACGACCCCAGCGGCTTCACCGGCTAGGTCCTGTCCGGGCGATCTTCGCGGAACAGGCCGCGGCGTCAGATGCGGTACATCGCAAGGCGGAGGATCGCCCTCGTACTGGGCGTACTTGGGCGACTCCGACAACGCAGCGAGGTGCCGTAGCTGGCGTCGCGGCCCCGACAAGATCGCCCGGACAGGGCCTACGACTCCGTCGCCTGACCGGCGCCGTCCAGAACCCGCCCACCCGCGAGGAGCACCGCCATGGCCACCGCACCGCGCCCCCGCACCACCACCCGAGACCCCGGCGCGCTCACGCTCCGGCTGACCGCCTGGCTGGGCACCCGGCTGCCCGGTGCGCAGGTCACCGGCGTACGCGTCCCCGAGTCCAACGGCATGTCCAGCGAGACGCTGCTCTTCGACATCGACCACCCCGAACCACCCCTGCGCGCCTGCGCGTTGCGCCTCGCCGCGGACCCCGACGCGTACACGGTCTTCCCCGTCTACGATCTTCGCCGGCAGTACGAGACGATGCGCGACGTCGCCCGGCACACCGACGTTCCCGTGCCGCGCGTGCTCTGGCTGGAGGAGGACCCGGCGCACCTGGGCGCGCCCTTCTTCGTCATGGAGCGCGTCGAGGGCCGCGTCCCGCCGGACGTCATGCCCTATACGTACGAGGGGAATTGGCTGCACTCCGCGACCGACGCCGAGCGCGCCGCACTGGAGGAGTCCACGATCTCCCTCATCGCCCGTCTCCACGACCAGTACCCGGCCAGGGCCGCCGGGGACAGCGCGCTGCGGCGCCATGTGGAGGCCCAACGCGACTACTACGCCTGGGTGGTGGACGGACTGCCGCGCTCACCGCTCATCGAGAGCGCCTTCGACTGGCTGGAGGCGCACTGGCCCGCCGACGAGGGCCCCGCCGTACTCAACTGGGGTGATGCCCGTATCGGCAACATCATCTACGACGGCTTCGAACCCGCCGCCGTACTCGACTGGGAGATGGCGGCACTCGCGCCGCGCGAGGTCGACCTCGGCTGGACGGTCTACCTGCACCGGTTCTTCCAGGACCTGACCGTCACCTTCGGGCAGCCGGGACTGCCGGACTTCCTGCGCCGGGACCGCATCGAGCGCCGGTACGCCGAACTGACCGGGCACACACCGCGCGACATGGAATTCCACACCCTCTACGCGGCCCTGCGGCACGCCGTCGTGATGCTGCGCGTGGCATACCGCCAGGTGCACTTCAAAGAGGTGGAGGTGCCGGAGAACCCGGACCGGATGATCCTGCACCACGACAGCCTCGCCGCCATGGTGCAGGGAACGTACTGGTAGGACCCGGCCGTTCGGAGCGGCTCAGGCCGCCCGTCGCATCGGGGGCACCTTGATGGGCTGCGAGCCCGGACCGCCGACGTGCGAGAAGGGCTGCGTCCGCCAGTCGAGCCCCTGAGGCAGCGTCAGCAGCAGTGCGGTGTCCTGTTCCTGGACATCCAGCGATTCGTCGGCGGGACGCGCGTCCGCGGCCGGCCGGCCGGTCCCCGCGCAGACCGAGAGCACGAACGGGTTCCACGGCGTGGGGCACAGTGCGTGCTCCGGCAGGCGGTCCTCGTCGGCGAGCAGCGCGATCGGCTGCGCGCAGTCCGGGCAGATCACCCGGTACATCTCGAATGTGTCGTAGAAGTCCTGTTCGTCGTCCTCCTGGGGACCGACGGAAGCCGTGTCCTCGACGGGCGCGGGTTCGGTACGTCCGGCGCGCTTCACAATCTGCATGGAGATTCTCCCCCTCGGGTGGGCCGACCAGGCACTTACGGCCTCGACCACACCAAGCACTTCCCTGCGGGCTCCGAAGGTAACCGTGAGGTCTCGACGGACACGGCCACAGGGCTGTGGCGTTCGTCACATGCCCGCCGCAGGTGCCTGTCCGGAGGGTAGCCGACTGTGCCGGAAGTGACCTGGGGCAATAGGTTGACCGCATGGAGGAGCTGGATCGTCAGATCGTCGAGTTGCTCGTCAAGGACGGGCGCATGAGCTACACCGACCTGGGCAAGGCCACCGGCCTGTCCACCTCGGCGGTGCATCAGCGCGTGCGACGGCTCGAGCAGCGCGGCGTCATCCGGGGATACGCCGCCGTCGTGGACCCCGAAGAGGTCGGCCTGCCTCTCACCGCGTTCATCTCGGTGAAACCCTTCGACCCCAGCGCCCCGGACGACATCGCCGAGCGGCTGTCCGGCGTGTCCGAGATCGAGGCCTGTCACAGCGTCGCCGGCGACGAGAACTACATCCTCAAGGTCCGTGTCGGCACTCCGCTGGAGCTGGAGGAGCTGCTGAGCCAGATCCGCTCGCTGGCCGGGGTCTCGACGCGTACCACCGTGGTCCTCTCCACCCCGTACGAGGCGCGGCCGCCGCGTATCTAGGTCGTGTCCTTCAAAGTCCCGTCTGCCCGGCGGCGTCTGGCACGCCCGCTCGCTGCGTTGTCGTCAGTCGCCGATGCTCCGCATGGGCTCCTTCCTCCGCCTTGCGATCTCCCCCGTAGCCCTTCGGGCACGGGAGGTGCCCCCAGCACCGGACGCCGCCGGGCCCGCCCTACGGGCGGACGACGCTACTTTGAAGACACTCCCTAGGCTGTCTCCATGAGTGAGAGCGTGCCTCCGGCCGAACACCGCACCGTGCTGCTGCGCGGTGGAGACGTCCACAGTCCTGCCGACCCGTTCGCGACCGCCATGGTCGTCGAGCGCGGGCATGTCGCCTGGGTCGGCTCCGAGGGGGCTGCGGACGCCTTCGCCTCCGGGGTGGACGAGGTCATCGACCTGGACGGCGCGCTGGTCACCCCCGCGTTCGTCGACGCGCACGTGCACACCACCGCGACCGGGCTCGCCCTCACCGGCCTCGATCTGTCCGGCGCCGCCTCGCTCGCCGAGGCGGCCGAGCGCGTCCGGACGTACGCGGCGTCCCGGCCCGCCGACCGGATCCTCATCGGCCACGGCTGGGACGCGTCCCGCTGGCCCGAGCGGCGGCCGATCAGCCGGGACGAGCTGGACGAGCTCACCGGCGGCCGCCCGCTCTATCTCACCCGGATCGACGTCCACTCGGCCGTCGTCACCACGGCCCTGCTCGACCAGGTACCCGGCATCCGCGGCATGACCGGGTTCCGCGACGGTGAGCCGCTCACCGGGGACGCCCACCACGCGGTCCGCTCCGCCGCGTACGCCGCCGTGTCGCCGGAGCAGCGCGCCGAGGCCCAGCGTGCCGCGCTGCGCCAGGCCGCCTCCCTCGGTATCGGCACCGTCCACGAGTGCGGTGGCCCCGACATCTCCTCCGAGGACGACTTCACGGGCCTGCTCAAGACCGCGGCCGACGAGCCCGGCCCGCGTGTCGTCGGCTACTGGGCCGATACGGACGTGGAGCGGGCGAGGGCCCTCGGCGCCGCCGGCGCCGCCGGGGACCTCTTCGCCGACGGCTCGCTCGGCTCGCACACGGCCTGCCTCCACGAGCCGTACGCGGACGCCGCGCACTCCGGCGTCGCGCATCTCGACGCGGCCGCCGTGGCCGCGCATGTCACGGCCTGTACGGAGGCCGGACTCCAGGCCGGCTTCCACGCCATCGGCGACCACGCGATCACCAACGTCGTCGAAGGCATGCGGGCCGCCGCGTCCGCCCTGGGTCTCGCCCGCATCCGGGCCGCCCGCCACCGCGTCGAGCACGCCGAGATGCTCACCCCCCAGACCGTCGCCGCCTTCGCCGAGTACGGCCTCACCGCCTCCGTCCAGCCCGCCTTCGACGCGGCCTGGGGCGGCGACACCGGCATGTACGCCCAGCGCCTGGGCATCGAGCGCGCCCGCACCCTCAACCCGTACGCCGCGCTGCTGCGTGCCGGGGTCCCGCTGGCCTTCGGTTCGGACAGTCCGGTCACCCCGCTCGACCCCTGGGGCACCGTCCGCGCCGCCGCCTTCCACCGCACCCCCGAGCACCGGGTTTCGGTGCGCGCCGCCTTCACCGCCCACACCCGGGGCGGCTGGCGGGCGGCCGGACGGGACGACGCGGGCACCCTGGTACCCGGCGCACCCGCCGACTATGCGATCTGGCGCACCGACGAACTCGTCGTCCAGGCCCCCGACGACCGGGTCGCCCGCTGGTCGACCGACCCCCGCTCCGGCACCCCTGGCCTGCCCGATCTCACCCCCGGCAGGGCGCTCCCGGTGTGCCTGCGGACGGTGGTCTTCGGACAAACGGTCTACGTGCGACCGAACGAGTGACATCGGGATAATTCGCACCGTCAGTGACTGCTCCATGTGCTCCGTCGCGACCTGCGGATCTTCGTCGGTGACCAGCCGATTCGGTCAATCGCCGCAGATCGCACGACTGTTGACAGAGTGCGCCCGCAGGCCGGTAGGTTCGGCCGAGTCCACCACGGGACGTCCGGCCGGTCGAACCTCCACGCAGTCGTCGAACGCCGCTGGGTCATGGGGTGGTGCGCCGCGCCGGCGCACCTCCACTGGGAGCCAGGTTCAGCGCCCGCGCCTCGGGGGCGAGGGAAGGTTTCGGCCGGGTGGCAGGTGTGACCCGGGTGGGGCCCGGCGTTCAGTAGACAACGGCTTTCGGTCGACCCGCAGCCAGCGGATCCCGGGCCGGCCCGAAGGACGCCGGGCCCTGATCCGTTCCGCCGCCGTTGCGCTCACATACCCTGCTCACAGTCCGTGCCGCCGCAGCTCCGCGGCCGGCGCTCGCTATGGTGGGTCTCTGCGTACGGACGTTAAGGGGCAGCAGTGAACGACGGCGGTCAGAGGCGATACGGCCCGCTCGGCACAGCCTTGGTGATCATCCCGACCTACAACGAGGCGGAGAACATCGAGCCGATCGTCTCCCGGGTGCGCTCCGCCGTACCGGAGGCGGACATTCTGGTCGCCGACGACAACAGCCCGGACGGCACCGGCAAGATCGCCGACGAGCTCGCCTCCGAGGACGATCAGGTCCACGTCCTGCACCGCAAGGGCAAGGAGGGCCTCGGCGCGGCCTATCTCGCGGGCTTCCGCTGGGGGATCGAGAACGGCTACGGGGTCCTCGTCGAGATGGACGCGGACGGCTCCCACCAGCCCGAGGAACTGCCCCGGCTGCTCACCGCCCTCAAGGGCGCGGACCTCGTGCTCGGCTCCCGCTGGGTCCCCGGCGGCCGGATCGTGAACTGGCCCAAGTCCCGGGAGTTCATCTCCCGCGGCGGCAGCCTCTACTCGCGCGTGCTGCTCGACGTCCCGATCCGCGACGTCACCGGCGGCTTCCGGGCGTTCCGCAAGGAGACCCTGCAAGGACTCGGCCTGGACGACGTGGCCTCCGCCGGCTACTGCTTCCAGGTCGACCTGGCCCGCCGTGCCGTCGGTGCCGGCTTCCATGTCGTGGAGGTCCCGATCACCTTCGTCGAGCGCGTGCGGGGCGACTCCAAGATGAGCCGGGACATCCTCGTCGAGGCGCTGTGGCGGGTCACCGCCTGGGGCATCGCCGGCCGGGCCGGCAAGATCCTCGGGCGCAAGCGCTCCTGATCGCCCCTCCCGGTCCCGCGCCGGCGGACCAGGGCGGCGGCCTGCTCCAGGGCGGTGGCCGGGGTGAGGTCGGTGCTGGACGCTGCGCGACTGGGCGTCTGCCCCTTCGGCCGACGCCCACCAGCCCGAGCCTGTCGGGCTGCGCGACGGGCCGGGGAACCCGCCGCGCGACCATGGCCCGTAACGTAGCGGCAAGGTCGGACAACGGGCCCCGCCGCACGGTGTCAGGTCGACCAGACAACGCTGCCGTTGTACACGATGGCCACCTCGGCGTCGGCCCGGAGGACCAGCCGGGCGCCCCAGTAGCCGTCGCTGTTGGAGGCCCACATCACACGGTCGGAGGCGTCGTAGATGACGAGGTTGCCGTCGGGCTGGAAGATCGCCCGGTGGTTGTCGCCCAAGGTGTTGGACGCCCAGATGGGCTTGCCGTTCTCGTTGTAGACGACGAGGTTGCCGTCGGTCTGCATGATCATGCGGATGCGGTTGGTGGTCCAGGCCTGGTTGACCGCCAGGACACTCTCCGCGAAGACGGTCTGGGTGCCCCAGTTCGGCTTCGGGGCCGCCTTGGGCGTGGGCTTCGTGGGCTTCTTCTCGGGCGGGCTGCTCGTCTTGGGCTCCGGCGCGGGCACCACGCGCTTGGGGGTGGGGGCCTTCGGGGCCTCGCTCGTCTTCGGTTTCTCCTTGCTCGGGGACGAACTGGGCTTCTTGGCCACGTAATCGTCGGGGGCGGCGGGGGCGGAGTCCGGGTTGAGGACGGTTTCGGAGCCCTCCGCGGCCAGCCCCTTGGCGGTGCGCTGCCCCTCGTCCTTCGCGCCTCCGGCCAGCAGCAGGGGTATGGCGATCAGGGCGGCGCCGACGATCGCCGCCCCCGCCAGGATCGGCTTGCGGGGGCGTCCGCTGTCGACGCCGGTGCCGGCCTTGACGCCCGGCGGCACCGTCCCGACGGCCGCCGCCACGGCCAAGCCCTCCTCGGGCGCCTCGGGGGTCCTGGCGGCGGCGGCCGAGGGCGGGGGTGGGGCGGCGGCGGTCTCCCCGGTCGGGGGAGTGCCGGACTCCGCCTCGGGGGCTACGGCCGGGCTCGATGCGTTCTCATCCGGTGCGGAGGGGGCGGGCGGGGACCCGGCATTCCCTACGCGGGCGGCGGCTGCCTCCGCGTTCGCGCCGGGGGTGTGGTGCTGGGGGGACATGCGGTACTCCTCCTCGGTGGCGGAGCTGTCGGTGGTGGTGGGCAGGGACCCGCGCAGCGGCCGGGCCGGGCGCAAGCCGGTGAGCCTGGCGGGCGTTGGGCGAGTGCCGCGTCGAGGTGAGCCGGTTCGGCTCGGTCCCGGTCGTCGAGTTCCGGGTGACCCGCCGCGGTGGCGGCCGCAGGCCGATCCGACGCCTTTCCGAGCTGCGAGGTCCTCCCGTGCGGCCCTGGCCCGGACGTCCGGCCGGAGGGAACTGTACGTCGAAGGGTCCGAAGGTGGATCCAACTTAGCCCGTCACTCGGACAACAGCCGCTCCCCCCACCCCAAACGTCACGTCGCTTTATCCGCCCACGCCTCACTGCTCCCGGAATGTGGCGCACCCGGTCAGCCAACAGGCACGCAGATGTCCGAAATGGATCTTCGCCGGGCCGTCGCGAACAGGGCTCGTGTGGCATCCTGTTGGCTCCCCGATCTGATCAGTGTCGGCGTGCGCGCGCATGCTGTTCGGCACCCAGGAATTCGTACGGACCCAAGAGGTCAGGTGGAGATGCGGCCCGGAGAACGGCAAGAGGGCAGGCCTGACGCCGTGTCCGTGGTGCACGGTGACTTCGGCCCAACTGCCGCCCTCGAGACGCCCGTTGCCGACGCCACCGGGATACCCGAGGCCGTACGGGCTGCCGCTCGCCGGGCGCCGGGTCACTGGATCGGGATGGTGGACCCGGAGTGGACCGAGGAGCGGACGCCGCCGGAGTGGGCGGTGCTGGGGGAATGGCAGTCGGACGAGAGCGGAGGCGTGGGGGACTACCGCGCCAATCCGGCGTACCGGCCCTCGGCCCGGGTGCTCGGCTGGCCGGAGCCCACCGACCCGGTGGACTCGGCGGCGCAGCGGGCCGCCACCGGCTACGGCTCGGTGGACGAGGCGCTCGCGGCGCTCGCGGAGGCGGAGGTCACAGTGGTGCGCGGGCCGGACGGCGGGCCGCTCACGGCCGCCGGGCGGGACGGGGCACCAGTGGCGCTGCTGTTCACCTCGCCGGCACACGAGTTCATGTCCGCGGCACTTCTCCATGACACTCTTCCGGCACGGGAGTTGGCCCGTTCGCTGAGCGGTTCGGGCACCCTGCTGATGGTCAACGCCGCAGCCGCGGCCCCCTTGCTCGTCCCGGCGGACAGTCTGCTCGGGCTCGTACGCGGGCCGGGAGCCGAAGGGGTGCCCGCAGCGGATGTCGTGACGGAGGAGGGCTCCGGAGCCCTCTCCGGGACGGCGGACCGTACCGGTTCCCCGGCCCCCTCCGCCGACCGGGCCGACAGCTCTCCTGAGCCCTGGTCCCACATCACAGGGAGGACCCCGTGACGCGTTCGGCCCAGCACCCCCCACCTCCCGAGAGCGGAGTCGGGTATCGACGGTGAGGAGACGGCCGCGACCACCGACGGCACCATCCGCATCAAGGACACATGCCTGGACGCGCAAGTGCGTCGACATCAAGGACGACAACCGGGGCAACGGGGCCTGGCTGCAACTGTGGAGCTGCGCGGGCACCGGCAACCAGAAGGGGAGCGTCTGACCGGACGCCCCGGACCGGGGAGCACCGCTCTCGAAACCCGCCCGCCGTCAGGACGAGGCATGATGGCACCGTCGGATCGCCGACAAGCGCCCCCGGCGAAGTGGGGCGCCCGCTCAAGACGGCGCCGGAGCAAGGAGGTTGGTGCGTGTCGCGCCAGGTACTGACGGTCGGTCCCGGAGACCGGGAGCGCTACCGGACGATCGGTGAGGCACTCGCGGCTGCCCGTACCGGCGCGCTTATCAGCGTCCGGCCCGGGACGTACGCGGAGAACCTGGTGATCAACACCAGGGTGACCCTCACCGCCGCCGAGGGGCGGGGCACCGTGGAGATCCGGCCGCGCTCGGGCAGCGTGGTCGCGCTGCGCGCCGACGCCGTGATGCTGTCCGAACTGACCCTGCGCGGCGGCGACGCCGAGCTGCCGGCCGTGGACGTGCGGCGCGGGCAGGCCGCGTTCGACGGCTGCGAGGTCGTCGGCGCCGCCTGGACCGCGATGCTGGCCGGGGGCACCGGCTCACTCGCGCTGCGGGACTGCCGGGTGAGCAACCCGCAGGGCGCGGGCATCGTGGTCACCTCGACCACGCCCACCACCGTGGAGTCCTGCACCCTGGAGCACCTGGGCACCAGCGGCCTGGTCCTCTCCGAGCAGGGCGAGGCACGCATCCGCGGCTGCACGGTGCGCGACGCCCGCGGCAACGGCCTGCTCGCCAACGGCGAGGCCCGCGGCACCGTCGAGGACTGCGACATCTCCTCCACCGACAAGCCCTCCATCGCCCTGGAACAGAACTGCGCCCTCTCGGTGATCCGCACGGTGGTGCACGACACCAGCACCGGTGTGCACCTGAGCAGCGCCGGCCGTACGACGCTGGAGGACGTCCGCGTCACCGGAGCCTCCGGGAACGGGATCGCGCTGGCACGGGGCGCCGACCCGGTGCTGCGCCGCTGCCGCGTCTCGCGCACCCGCGGCCACGGCATGCTGGTCACTGACCGCGCACGCGGCACCTTCGAGGACTGCTGGGTGGACGGCGCGCAGGGCGTGGCGCTGCGGGTCGCCGGGGCCGCCTCCCCGGCGCTGACCGGCCTGACGGTCCGCGACTGCGACCAGACCGGGCTGCTCCTGGAGGAGGACTCGGCACCGGAGCTGGACCGCCTGGAGGTGATCGGCGGCTCGCCCGCGGTCGCGGTGCGCGGCGGCGCCAACCCGCTGCTGCGCCGGGCCCGACTGGTGGAGCCCTCCGGCGACGGAATCGCGGCCACCAAGGACGCCCGCGGCCGCGTCGAGGACTGCGAGATAGTCCGGCCGAACGGCGCCGGTGTGCGCGTGGGCTCCGGCAGCACCCTCTACCTGGCCGGTGGCGGGGTCTCCGACACCGCCACAAGCGGCATGGTCGTGGAGGACGGCGGCAACGTCACCGTCCGCGACTTCCGCGTCGAGATGTCCGGCGAGGAGGGCGTGGTGGTCGCCGCGGGCGGCGAGCTGACCGCCAACCGCACCACGGTGCACGCCCCCAAGGGCCACGGCTTCCTGCTCCGCGAGGGCGCGCTCGCCTCGCTCAGCGGCTGCGAGGTCTCGGGCGGCACACAGGACGGCTTCCGGGTGGAGTCCACCGCGCCGGTCTCGCTCGTGAACTGCCTCGCCCGGGAGAACGGGGGCGGCGGCCTGGTGCAGACCGCGCCCGGCGAACGCCTCGCAGTGGAGGGCCTGAAGAGCACAGGCAACGGCAAGCGGGACGCCTGGGGCACCGGCAGCGCCGAGAACACCGACCCCGCCGGCTCCGGCGCCGCGGACGCGCCCCCGCCGGACCGGGCGGACGGCCCGCTCGGTGCCCTCAACGCGCTGATCGGCCTGCAGAACGTCAAGCAGCAGGTGCGCACCCTGGTCAACTTGACCCAGCTCGCCCAGCGCCGCGAACAACTCGGCATGCCCGCCCCGCCGATGAGCCGACACCTGATCTTCGCCGGTCCGCCCGGCACCGGCAAGACCACCGTCGCCCGCCTCTACGGGGCGATCCTGGCCGAACTGGGCTCGCTGCGCAGCGGGCACCTGGTGGAGGTCTCACGCGCCGACCTGGTCGCTCAGGTCATCGGCGGCACCGCGATCAAGACCACCGAGACCTTCCAACGGGCGCTCGGCGGCGTGCTGTTCATCGACGAGGCGTACACGCTCACCGCCGACAGCGGCAACGGCGGCGCCGACTTCGGCCGCGAGGCGGTGGACACCCTGCTGAAACTGATGGAGGACCACCGCGACGACGTGGTGGTGGTCGCGGCCGGCTACTCCCGCGAGATGGAGTCCTTCCTCGGCTCCAACCCGGGCCTGGCCTCCCGCTTCTCGCGGACGGTCGAGTTCGAGAACTACTCGGTGCCCGAACTGGTCGCGATCATGGAGAACATGTGCGCCCAGCACCAGTACGAGCTGGGCGAGGGCACCGCGGCGGCGCTGGCCGCGCACTTCGGGGCGATGCCGAGGGATGCCGGCTTCGGCAACGGCCGTGCCGCGCGCGGGGTGTTCGAGGAGATGGTGGACAGGCAGGCGATCCGGCTCGCCACCCAGCAGCAGGTCGGCGAGCGCGACCTGCGGCTGCTGCTGCCGGAGGACGTCTCCGCCACCGCCGCCGCGAAGGCCGCTGAGACCGCTGCCCCGGACGATGACCCGCTGGCCCGCCTCGGCGACATGATCGGCCTGGCCGAGGTGAAGCGCGATGTCGCGGACCTGGTCAACCTCATCACCACCGCCCGCCACCGTGCCGCCGCCGGGCTGCCGGTGCCCTCGCTCAGCCATCACCTGGTTTTCACCGGACCGCCCGGCACCGGCAAGACCACCGTCGCCCGCCTCTACGGGGCGATCCTGACCCAGCTCGGCATCCTTGAGCGGGGCCAGCTGATCGAGGCGGCCCGCGCCGACCTGGTCGGCCGCTACATCGGCCACACCGCCCAGCTCACCCGCGAGGTCTTCGAACGGGCCCGTGGCGGCGTGCTGTTCATCGACGAGGCCTACACCCTCACCCCGCAGGGCGGCGGCGCCGACTTCGGCCAGGAGGCGGTGGACACCCTGCTGAAACTGATGGAGGACCACCGCGACGACGTGGTCGTCATCGTCGCCGGCTACACCGGCGAGATGGAGCGCTTCCTCGCCTCCAACCCGGGCCTTTCCTCCCGGTTCCCGCGCCGGATCGCCTTCGCCGACTACTCCTCCGAGGAACTGGTCACCATCGTGCGCGCCCAGGCCGCGAGCATGGGCTACGAGTGCGGACCCGGCACCGGCCCGCTGCTCAAGGAGTACTTCGACTCGCTGCCGCGGGACCGCTCCTTCGGCAACGCCCGCCTGGCTCGCCAGGTGGTCGAGTCGATGGTCACCCGTCAGGCAGGACGGCTCAGCTCGCTGGCCGCGCCCACCCTGGACGACCTGCGCATCCTCCTCCCCGAGGACGTCGCGGCCGCGGCCCCGAAGGCGGCTCCCCGATGAGGTCGCCCGCCCGCGGGGTTGCCCGCCTGCTGTCCGGCGCCGGCCTCGCCGCCGCCCTGCTGCTGCCCGCGGCCGTTCCGGCCCAGGCGGCACCCCTCTCGCGCATGCCGACGGCCGACGGGAAGAAGGGCCAGGAACTGCCCGGCATGCCCTCCGCGCTCGATCCGGAGGCCGAGCAGGTGGCCTGCACCCCCGCCTCCCGCGAGAAGGCGAAGAAGGAGGACTGGTCGCGCCGGCGCCTCGACCTGGACCGGCTGCACCGGCACAGCACCGGTGCGGGCGTGACCGTCGCGCTGATCGACACCGGTGTCGCCCCCGGCGCCGCAGGGCTCAGCGGCCGGGTCTCCGCCCGGGGCGCGGCCGGTGACGACTGCGTCGGGCACGGTACGTTCCTGGCCGGGCTGATCGCCGGGACCGGCGGGGACGACCCGCGCCTGGCCGGGGTGGCCCCGGGCGCGAAGATCCTGGCCCTGCGCGGCACCGACCCGCGCGGTCAGGCAAGCCCCGGCCTGGTCGTGGAGGCGCTGCGCGAGGCGACCGCCGCCCGGGCCGAGGTGATCGCGGTCGCGGTGGCCCTGCCGCGCCGTGACGAGGAGCTGACCCGTGCGGTCGCCGAGGCCCGCCGCGCGGGCGCGGTGGTGGTCGCCGCCGCCACCCCGGACCCGCCCCGGGACGGCACCGACGAGATCCCGTCCCGCACCTACTGGCCGGCCGGTGAACCCGGCGTCATCTCGGTCGCCGACATGCTTCCCGGCGGCGCCCGCCCGGACGGCTCCCTGCCCACCGATGGCATCGACCTGGCCGTCCCCGGTGCCGGGGTGGTCTCCGGCGGCCCGCGCGGCGACGGCCACTACCTCGGCGGCGGCGCTTCGGTGGCCACCGCCTACGCCGCCGGGGCCGCCGCGGTTGTCCGCGCCGTGCGTCCCGACGAGTCGCCCGACGCCGTCACGCGCCGTCTGACGGCCACCGCCTACCCCGCCGACATCCCCCAGCTGGACCCCTACGCCGCCGTCACCACGGTCCTCGGCGACTCCGGTGCGTCGGCCGGCGCCGAGCGCGCCGCGGATCCCGTGACTGTCCGCGACACCTCCGCCGCCGACCGAGCCACCAGCCGCGCCACCCTCGTCGTCCTCCTCGGCTCCGCCGCCGGCCTCGCCGTCCTCTGGGCCGGTTTCGCCTTCTCCCGGGCCCGCGCTCGGGGATGGCGTCCGGCGGGGGCGGGGGGCACCGGGGAGCAATGAGCTGAACCCCGGGGGAGGGGGATGTCCGAGGCGTGCCGAGGGAGGCTGGTGAGGGGGAGTGGTCCGCCCCGGTGTCAGGACGGCCCCGCAGACCGCGAGACTCCCCTCTGTCGCTGAGAGCGTTCCCCCCCCGGTGCCGTACGGGCGAGGAAGGCCGCGCCCTGTCCCGTGCGAGCGGGAACCGGCCGGGCACCCGCTGTGGAGGGGCCATCGCGGAACCGCAGCGGTCCACTCCGGACGCAGCGGTCCACTCCGGAACCGCGGACGGGGGCCATTCCCAGGTGGCCCCCGCTGCCGCTGCGTACTCCGTCTTCTCGCGTTCCCTCAGCCCTCCTGCCCCTGGCTCTCCTCCACCAGTGCCGTCTGCATCAACCGCGCCCGGCGGCGGGCGATGTGAAGGGCCCGGCCGGGAGGGAGGTTGAGGGGTTTCGCGTTGCCGAAGAGACGGCCTTCCGTGGGCGGGCAGGAGAGAAGGACGGCGGGATTGTTGGCCTCGTCGATACGACGGACGAGGGCGTCGCTGAGACCGCGGCCGGCGCCCATGGCGCTGCGGGCGACGACCAGGTGCAGGCCCATCTCGAAGCCGAGGGTCAAACTCTCGAAGAGCGGCTCGAAGGGACTCTGGAAGGAGTTGCCGGAGACCATGTCGTAGTCGTCGACCAGGATGAACAGACGCGGGCCGGTCCACCAGTCGCACCGGCGCATGCGGGCGGGGGCGATGTCCGCGCCGGGGACGCGGGTCTTCATCGCGCGGGCCGCGCCTTCGATGGTCTCCTTGACGTTGTCCAGGGAGATCGCGTGACCGATGCGGTACTCCTCGGGGACGGCGTCCACCAGGGTGCGGCGGTAGTCCACCACGATGATCTTCGCCTCGTCCGGGGCGTAGCGGGCCGTGATGCCGTTGGTGATGCAGCGCAGCAGGTTGGTCTTGCCGCTCTCGGTGTCGCCGACCACGATCAGGTGCGGGGTACGGCTGAAGTCGTGCCAGACCGGTTCCAGGCTGTCCTGGTCGATACCGAGCGCGAGACGCATGCCGCCGCCCTCGGTGGCCTCGGGCGCGGGGAGTTCGGCGAGCGGGAGCCGGTGCGGCAGCATCCGGATCTGCGGGGCGGGTGCGCCGGACCAGTGCCGTGAGACCTCCGCGACCAGGTGGGCGACGCCGTCACCGAGGTCGTCGAGGGAGCCGCTGCCGTCCAGGCGGGGCAGGCCGGCGAGGAAGTGCATCTTGCTGTCGGCGGTGATACCGCGGCCGCCGCTGCGCGGCACCGAGCGGGCCTTGCGGGTGTCGATCTCGGAGTCCATCGGGTCGCCCATCCGCAGTTCGAGGCGGGTGGCGGCCTGGTCGCGGACCTGGGCGGACAGCTCCACCCAGCGAGTGGTGGTGATGAGCAGGTGGATGCCGTAGTTGAGACCGCGGGCGGCGAGTTCGTTGAACTTCGGGATCAGGTCGTCATAGTCCTGGCGGACCGTGGACCAGCCGTCGACCACCATGAACACGTCGCCGAAGGGCTCGTCGGGAAACTCCCCGGCGGCCCGGCGACGGCGGTAGGACTGCATGGAGTCGAGGGTGTGGTCCACGAAGAACTGCTCGCGGCGGGCGAGCAGCGTCATCACTTCGGCGACGGCCCGGTGCACCCGCTCCGGGTTGAGCCGCGGCGCGACACCGCCGACGTGGGGGAGCGCGGCGAGCTGGGAGAGGCCGCCGCCGCCGAAGTCGAGGCAGTAGAACTGGATCTCGGCGGGGGTGTGGGTGAGGGCGAGGGCGGAGATCAGTGTGCGGGCAAGGGTGGATTTGCCGCTCTGGGAGCCGCCCGCGATGGCGACGTGTCCGCCGGCCCCGGAGAGGTCCACGATCAGCGGGTCGCGGCGCTGTTCGAAGGGCTTGTCCACCAGGCCGACCGGGACCCGCAGCCTGCCGGTCCCGGACCAGCCGGCGGCGGTGAGGCCGCGCTCGGGGTCGGGGGCGATGCCGGGCAGCAGGGCGTCCAGCGGGGACGGCTCGTCCAGCGGCGGCAGCCACACCTGGTGGGCGGCCGGGCCGGAGTCACGCAGCCGGTCGAGGGCCACGTCGAGCAGGGTCTCCTCGTCGCCCGACTCCTCGGTCTCCGGCTCCGGGTCGGGCGAGGCCAGGGTGCGCGGCACCACCCAGCCGCTGGTCCACGGCACCACCTGGCTGGCCACCCGGGCCTGGACCACCGCGCCGGTGCGGCGCCGGTAGGTGCCGGAGGAGTAGGCGGCGCGGAACCGGATCAGGGACTCCACGCCGGACTTCAGGTAGCCGCTGCCGGGCTGGGCGGGGAGCTCGTAGGCGTCCGGCACGCCGAGCACGCCGCGGCTCTCCATGGCGGAGAAGGTACGCAGGCCGACGCGGTACGACAGGTGGCTCTCCAACTGGTGCATGCGGCCTTCGTCCAGGCGCTGCGAGGCGAGCAGCAGGTGCACCCCGAGGGAGCGGCCGAGGCGGCCGATCATCACGAACAGGTCCATGAACTCCCGGTGAGCGGAGAGGAGTTCGCTGAACTCGTCGACCACGACGAACAGGCTGGGCAGCGGGGTGAGGTCGGCCCCGGCGGCGCGGGCCCGCTCGTACTCCAGGGCGGAGGTGTAGTTGCCGGCGGCGCGCAACAGCTCCTGGCGGCGCATCAGTTCGCCGTGCAGGGCGTCCTGCATGCGTTCCACCAGGGCGACTTCGTCGGCGAGGTTCGTGATGACGGCGGAGGTGTGCGGGAGTTCCTCCAGGCCGAGGAAGGTGGCGCCGCCCTTGAAGTCGACCAGGATGAAGTTGAGGGTCTCGGAGGAGTTGGTGAGGGCGAGACCGAGGACGAGGGTGCGCAGGAGTTCGCTCTTGCCGGAGCCGGTGGCGCCGATGAGCATGCCGTGCGGGCCCATGCCTCCTTGCGCGGACTCCTTGATGTCGAGTTCCACCGGGCGGCCGTCCACGCCGACCGCGATCGGCACCCGCAGCCGGGCGGAGCCGGTGTGCCGGTCGAAGAGAGTGTCCGGGTCGTGCCGGTGCAGGTCGGGGATGCCGAGCAGGGTGGTCAGCTCGACGTCGGTGTCCAGCGGCTGCGCGATGTCGGTGCCAAGACTCATCCGGCGGGAGGTGAGCAGCCTGGCCAGTGATTCCGCGCCGAGCGGGCCGAGCCGGTCCGGCCGGCCGAGCGGCACGGAGCGCTCCTTGCGGCTGCGGTCGGTGCGCACCAGGCTCACCTGGTCGGGCCCGACGGTCAGCCGCAGCGTGTTGCGGCCGGGCCGCCAGCGCAGCGCCCCGGAGACGTCGATGGCCAAGGCGTTGCGGTAGCCGTGGCCCTCCCAGCGATGGCCCTCAGGGACGGTGACGCCGTCCAGGACGATGACGGTGTAGGGCTCGTCACGGCCGGGGCGGGCGTCCGGGTCGAAGCCGGGGCGCTCGGCGAACTCGACACCGAGCAGGTCGTCCAGTTCGGTGAGGTCGGCAGTGATCCGGCGGACCTGGCCGGCGCCGTCCTCCTCGTGCGGGTGCAGCGCGTGCGGCAGCCACTTGACCCACTCCCAGTCGGGCCGCCGCTCGTCGCTGACGCAGACGGCGAGCCACAGCTCCTCGGGCGCGTGGAACACCGCGAGCTGCCCGAGCACGGCGCGCACCAGGGCGCGTACCGCGTCGGCGCCGGGGCCGACGGCCGGGCCGCCGCCCTCGGCCTCGCCGCTCTCCCCGTTCGACGAGGTGCCCGGCTCGAAGGGATCCGCGCCGGGTGTCTCCTCGGGGCGCAGCACGACCCGGGCGGAGGAGCGGAGGTAGAGGCCGAGGGGTTGTTCGGGGATGGTGGAGTAGGCGCGGATGAAGCGGCGCAGAGCGTGCGCGCAGAGCGGTTCGAGGTCCTCCACCGGGCGGGTGGAGACCGGGTTCAGGGTGAGTGCCATCTGCTGCTCGCCGACCGCGAGACGGACCTCGCCGAAGTCCTCGTCGGCCGGGCGGCGTTCCCACAGCCGAGAGGTGCGGGCCACGGAGCGGAGCGAGGCGGGCTCCGGGTGGCGCCAGGCGAGCGCCCGCTGCTGCTCCGCGATGGTGGTCCGGACCCGCTTGCGGGTCTGCGCCAGGTAGCGGAGGTAGTCCCGGCGTTCGCCCTTCAGGCGCTGCTTGCGCTCGCTGGAGCGGCGTACCACCTGCCCCAGCAGCATGGCACCGGCGGAGAGCGCCATGACGCCCATCGCCAGATACATGAAGACGCCGTTCCCGCCGCCGGGGCGCAGGAACATCAGCATCATCGACACCGACATCAGCGCCATCGGCAAATAGGTCCATATCGCCGAGGTGTCCGGCACCGTCTCGGCGAGGACCGGCGGCTCCTGGAGGGTCAATTGCCCCTCGGGCATCTCCGGTCCGCGCCTGCGGGCCGGCCGGCGAAACAGCACCACACTCAAGGAACAGCACCTCCGGGTTTCACTGGCTTTCCGGCCCGTACCGAATACCGGCGCACCTGGTCATTGAAAAGACCACAACGCGCTGATTCTCCGGGTCCCGCGTGAGGCGGTGAACACCGGGTGAATACTTCGAGCACATGGCGGCGGACGGTCAACTCCCGTGTTGTTGAACTCCATACCGAACAACGAGTCCGGTCCGCAGCACGATCGGGCGGGCGTAGGCAGTAGTCTGCATTCACGGAACGCGACCTGTCCACGCGGGAGAGATGTCGACGGGCGCGCGGACACAATTCCTCTGCCCGGCCGGCCCGGTTCCTGGCCTCGCGGGCCTTCCGTACTCTTCACACATCCCTTTCCCGAGGGAAGTCCTCCTGCCAACGCCTTCACGGAAGACGAGAGTTCAGCTGATGACCGACAGCGCGGTGGCCGAACTGTGCCGCCTGACCGTACGTGCGCCGAGCGTCTCCGTCGATCTGGCCGTGCCCGCCGACGTGCCGGTCGCCGATCTCCTGCCCACGCTGCTGCGTTTTGTCGGCGAGGAGGCCGAGGAGGCCGGACTCGACCACGCCGGCTGGGTGCTCCAGCGCCTCGGCGACCCCCCGCTCGACGAGGAGACCACCCTCGCCGGCGCCGGGCTCGCCGACGGTGCCGTGCTCTACCTGCGCCCGCACACCGAGGCGCTTCCCGAGGCCCGGCTCGACGACCTGGTGGACGGGATAGCCGAGACCGCGGGCCGACGGCTGCACAACTGGAGCCCCGGCGCGGCCCGCGGGTTGCTGGTGGGCACCGCGGTGGCGGCCGTGGTGGCCGCCCTCACGCTGGTGATCTGGCCCGGGGTGACCGGCTCCGGTTCCTCCCGGGCCGCCTGCGCGGCCGTGGCCGGGCTGCTGCTGCTCGCGGGCGCGGGCTCGGCCAGCCGCGCGGTCGGCGACCGCCTCTCCGCGACCGCGCTCGGCCTGCTGGTCGCGCCCTGCCTGGCACTGGCCGGCTGGTTGCTGCCCGGCGGCGACCTGACTGGCCCGGACGCGGCGCGGGTCGCGGGCGCGCGGCTGCTCGCGGCGGGCGCGGCGGGTGCGGGCGGCGCGGTCCTCGCGCTCGCCGCCACCGCGGTCGGCGCCCCGGCCCTCCTGGCCACCGCGGTGGTCTCGGCGGCCGTAGCGATCGCCGGGACCCTGATGGGTTACAGCGACCTGGACGTGCCGGCCGCAGCGGCGCTGGTGGCGACGTTTGTCGCGCTCAGCGCCGGGGCGGTGGCGCCGTTCGCCTTCAAGCTGGCCGGGATGCGGATGCCGGCGCTGCCGTCCTCCGCCAGTCAGCTCCAGGAGGGCATCGAGCCCTACGCGGGTGGCGAGGTCGCCGAGCGCACCGAGCTGGCCGGGCGCTGGGTCACCGCGCTCTTCGCCGCCACCGGCACCGTCGCCGCGGCCGCCCTGGTCGTCCTCGCCGAGCACCCGGACCTGCCCGAGGTGCTGACCTCCCTCACGCTGAGCCTGCTGCTGCTCCTGCACTGCCGCGGCCTGGTGCACATCGGGCAGCGGCTGACCCTGGCCGTGCCCGGCATCTGTGGGCTGTTGCTGCTCGCCCGCGCCTGGGCGGTGGACAACCACAGCGGCGGGCGCGTGGTCGTCTTCGCGGTGCTGCTCGCCGCCGCGGCCGCAAGCGTGATCGCCTCCTGGACGGTGCCCGGCCGCCGTGTGCTGCCGTACTGGGGCCGCGCGGCGGAACTGGCGCACACCGGCTTCGCAGTGGCGCTGCTGCCGCTCAGCCTCTGGGTGGCGGGGCTCTTCGGCTGGCTGCGCGGCCTGTTCGGCTAGGGCCTGTCGTTCGGATCAGGCCGGCAGCGACATCTGCGGCTACCGCCGCGGGGCGAGCGGGGTCTGGCGCGTGCAGCAAGGCGGCGGAGGGAGCCACTGCGGAGCATTGGCGACTGACGACAACGCAGCAGATGTGCGTGCCAGGGCACGCGAGCCCGGCAAGATCCGAACGACAGGCCC